>JBBPYZ010000072.1:0-4865 GCA_038199465.1 Acidimicrobiales bacterium
CCCGCAGCGCGGCGGCCGCCGCAGCCAGCGCCCGGGCCGTCGCCGGGCTGCCGACCGACTGGGTGGCGGCCAGGCGCTCCAGCCGCTCGGCCGTGGCCGAGGTGGGCGCGCCCGCCAGACCGGCGGCCAGCGCCCGCAGCTGCTGGGCGGCCGAGCCGCCCGCCGGGTCGAGCGGGCGGGTCTCCAGGCTGCGCTCCAGCCCGACGACGGCGGCCCGCTCGGCGGTGGCCTCGGGCCGCAGCTGCCCGGCCACGTCGGCGGCGGCCCGCTGCACCGCCCGGCTGCTGGCCGTGCGCCCCTTCGAGCGCTCCAGCTCCCTCGCCAACTCGAGCAGCCGGGCCACCACCTCGGCGGCCGCACCCCGCGCCGCGGTTCGGTCGGCCAGCGCCGCCACCTGGGCGGCCGCCTCGCGGGCCTGGGCCTGCTCGGCCGCCCGCTGCCGGGCCAGGGCATCCTGGTGATTCGGGACGACGGCCAGGGTGACCGCGGCCAGGGCCAACGCCGCCGTCACCCCGAGCCAGCGCCACGGCGGTCGCAGAGGCACGGCCTCCCTCGCCTGGCGGCCGGCGGCCAGGCGGTCGGCCCGTCGGGCCACGCCCTCGGCGAAGGGCCCGTCGCCCACCTCCAGGGCCGTGGCGAAGGCATCGCCGGTGGCCAGGCCCCGGTCGGCGACCCGGGCCACCATCGGCACGGGCAGGCGCAGGAGGAGGGCGGCAACCACCAGGCCGAGGGCGCCCGCCGCCGCAACCGCCAGTGCCGCCGGATCGGCCCACGGCACGTGTCGCAACCGGCCCAGGCCGATCGCCACGACCGCCAGCAGCGCCGCCGCCAGCCCGACTCGGCCTGAGGTGGCCACAGCCCACGCCAGCCGGGTGCGGCCCCGAACGGCGTCGAGCAGGCGGCGAACCTCGGGGGTCACGGCCGCACCCCCGCCCGGCTCGGCAGGTGCAGACGGCGGGCGGCGTGGACGTAGGCGGCACCGCCGAGCAGGGCCCACCACCCGAAGGTCCACAGCCAGATGGGGCCCCAGTCGGTCACGTCACCCCGGTCGGCCCCAGGCGGGAAGGGACCGCTGCTGGAGAACCCGCGACCGCCGGGCCCGTCGATCACGAACCCCCCGGGCCCCGGGAGGATGGGCCCCCTTGACGCGGTGGGCTCGTCGATGAACATGTTGGTCGGGGGCGAGGGCATCGGGGCCAGGGTCGGCAGCGGTGCACCGTCCGGGCCGAATGGTGGGGGGCCCGGAACCGGCATGGGCCCGCTGGAGAAGCTGCCCGACCCCGCGAAGTCGTCGATCCTGGGAACCCCGTTGCGCCGGTCGTCCCGGCGCCGAAGGGCATCCTGAGCCGGCGTGAAGGGCGACGGGCCCTCACCGTCGGTGCTGTGGCCCAGGGCGTCGGCGGTCACCAGGAACGGGTTCGGGGCCACCAGGAGCAGGCTCTCCCACCTCCGCGGTCCGCTGGAGCCGTCCCGCACCTCGGCGGGAGCGAGCTGGCCGGTGGCCACCACCTGGATGCCGTAGGCGATCGGCGTGCCCAGGACGAGCAGGCCCACCAGACCGTAGGAGACGACCGTGGCCCGCTGCACCCGCCGCAGCAGGGTGGAGGCCCAGATCGAGATCACGCCGAGGAAGGCCGCCGACGCCAGCACCAGCAGCAGGCCGCCGGCGATCTCGGGCACCGACACCCCGCCGAGCACGTAGGCCACGGCCAGGAGCGGGAGCGTGGCCACCAGCAGCAGCGTGGTGAAGGCGAGCGAGGCCAGGAGCTTGCCCCGCAGCACCTGGCCGGGCGTGAGCAGCGTGACCTGGAGCGGCACGAGCGTCAGCCGCTCCCGCTCACCGGCCACGGCGCCGGCGGCCACCCCGGGGACGATGAAGCACACCAGGCCCAGGATCCCGAACAGCAGGGTGCCGAACAGGGTCTGACCTGTCCCCTGGGTCACCGCCGTGCCCTCGGCCCGGTCCTGCTGCAGCCCCCACACCAACAGCCCCACCGCCGCGCTGAGCAGGGTCAGGTAGCCGGTGAGCACCACGTTGGCGCGGCGGCTGCGCACCCGCTGCCGCAGCTCACGGGCCAGCACGGGGTTCACCCTCATTGCACCTCCCCGGTGGTGACCTGGAGGAAGAGCTGCTCGAGGCCGCCGCCCTCGTCGTGGACCTCGGCCACGGCCAGGCCCTCCTCGGCCACGAGCCGGCGGACCAGCGCCACCTGCTCGGCCTCGTCGGCCACGGTGTAGCGGCGTTGCTCGCCGCCGGCCAGGGTCACCACCACGCTGCGGGTGGCCGTGAGGGCCGAGCGGATGACGTCCGGTTCGCCGGCGACCAGCAGCCGGCCCGCCTCCATGATGGCCACGTGGGTGCACATTTCCTCCAGCTCGGAGAGGATGTGCGAGGAGATCACCACGGTCTTGCCGAGGCGGCGCAGCTCGGTCAGCAGGGCCCGCAGCTCGATGCGGGCCCGGGGGTCGAGCCCGCTGGCCGGCTCGTCGAGCACGAGCACCTGAGGGTCGTGGACCAGGGCCCGGGCCAGGCTGAGGCGCTGCTTCATGCCCCGGGACAGGTCGTCTACCTGGTCGTCCCGCTTCACCTCGAGGTTGACCAGCTCGAGCAGCCCGTCGATCGTGGCGTCCCACCCGGAGGGCTCGAGCCGGTAGGCGGCGGCGTAGAAGCGCAGGTACTCCTCGACGGTCAGGTTGTCGTACACCCCCATCACGTCGGGCATGTAGCCGAGGACCCGCCGCAGCTTGCCCGCCTGGGTCACCGGGTTCAGGCCGAGGACCGTGGCGCTCCCCGAGGTCGGCACGAGCAGCGTGGCCAGGATGCCGAAGGTGGTGCTCTTCCCGGCGCCGTTGGGGCCGATGAGGCCGAACGACGAGCCGGCCGGGACATCGAGGTCGAGCCCGTGCAGCGCCCACAGGCGCCCGTAGCGCTTGGTGAGCCCTCGGCACGACACCGCCGGAGCGGTGTCGCCCGACCCCGAGGGTGCATCGGCCACGGCCACCGACGTCACGTCGCCGCCAAAGTCGGGAGGAAGGGCAGGGGCGAGCGGACGTAGACCACGCCGTCGACGGAGGCGCCCTCGGGCAGGGCGGCCGCATCGGCGGCGGGCACCCAGCGCCCGCCGATCAGCACCTCGCCGCCGCCGAAGCCCCGGCCCTGCGCGGGGACGGGGACGGGGACGGGGAAGGGGCCGCCGAAGCCCCTCGGCGTCAGCGACAGCCGGTAGGCGCGGCCGGCGGGCACCACGAACCGGGTCATCTGCATCCCCACGTTGGAGGTGCCGACGTGCTCGCCCGAGGGTGGACCGTCGGTGGGCCGTCCCAACACCAGGGTGGCACCGGACGGGCGACCGGCCCGAAGCTCCAGCGGGGATGCCAGCTGGTCCGTCCACCCGGCGGCCAGCAGGTCCGGGCTGGCGTCGGGGCCGCGCTGGAGGCCGGCGAGGATGGAGAAGGTGCGGGGGTCGGCCAGCCGCTTCCCCGGGCCGCCCCACACCTGATGGGCCAGTCCCTCCGGGTCGGCCTGCCCGTCCCGGGCGGGTGCGGCGAAGGAGGCGGTGGCACCCGGCTCGAGGCGGCCCAGCCCCACCACACCGCCGGGCCCGAAGACGGCGACGTCGTCCAGCGGGACCCGCAGCAGGTTGTGCACAGTGGCCTGACCGCCGTCGGCCCCGAGCTGCAGGGCGAGGTGCCCCTCCACCAGGCTGGGCCCCTCGGCCCCGAGGACGACGAAGCCTCCCGGTTGGCCCTCGACCCGCACCCGCTGGCCGGCCGCGGTGGTCCGGATGGTGGAACGGGCCTGCCGCTCCTCCAACCCCGGGGTGGCCAGCCAGCCCGCGGGCAGGGCGGCGGCCACCGTCGTCCTGGTCCGGGTGGGGACGCCGACGTAGGTGCGGGCCCCGGCGCCAGCCGCTCCGCTCTCCACCACCGACAGGTGGGTGGTCGTCCCGCCACGACGGAGGAGGTCGCCGCCGGCTACGGCGAGGCCGGAGAAGACCAGCGCGGTGAAGGGCACCACCAGCCAGGTCAGCTGCAGGCGCCCCAGGCGGCGGAGGCCGAACCGGACCCCGGGGCCGACGAGGACGACGTAGAGGCCGAGGGCCCCGAGGATCACAGGCAGCGACAGCACCCGCAGCCCCGAGCGCTGCTGCAGTGAGCCGCCGATGCCACCGCCTTCCATCCCACCTCCCATGGCGAACCCCCCAAAGCCGCCGAAGCCGGCCCCGGCTCCGGGCTCGGCCAACCCGTCGAGACGGCCCTCCCGCAGCGCCGAGCCGGTGAGGCGGACCTGGCCGCGACCCGCCGCCCGACGGGCACTGGCTGACGGGCGCCACTCCTCGGGCAGCGCCCCCAGCACCTCGGGGCCATCGGCGTCGACGAGCAGCGTGCCCCCCGCCGCCACCCAGGTGACCAGGGCGCGACGCTGGTCGACGGAGAGGCCGTCGAGGTCGGTGGGGTTGGCGCCGATGCTGTCGAGCCCGGCCACCGCTCCGGCCACATCGAGGAGGTCGGGCTCCAGGGCGGCAACGGCGGCCACCCCGGTGCGGGCCACGGCCGAGGGAGGCGTCGTCGCCTGGCGGGCTCCCGGCAGCAGGCCGAGCAGGACGGTGTCGCCGGCGTCGGGGATGCCGACCTCGGTCGTGGTGGTGCCCTTCCCCTCCTGCAGCCGCAGGCGCAGCCCTCCGCACCCGAACGGAGACGGGACCACGAGCACCACCTCCTCCTCGGTGCCGCCCGCCACCTCGACGGGTACCTCGCTGACCGAGGGAGACGGCCCGAACGTCGCCTCAGCCGACAGCACGCCGCTGACCAGCCGGTCGGCGCTGATGAGGGCCCGCACGAGAATGGGTCGCCCGCCGCGGCAG
>JBBPYZ010000073.1:0-4887 GCA_038199465.1 Acidimicrobiales bacterium
GACGGTCTGATCGACCTGGCCCCGGGGGCCACTCCCCGGCTCGATGCCGACGGCGAGCTGCGCCCGGTCGACGGCGTGTTCGCCGGCCAGGTCTTCAAGGTGCAGGCCAACATGGACCCGGCCCACCGCGACCGGGTGGCGTTCGTGCGGGTGAGTAGCGGTCGGTTCCAGCGGGGCGCCACCCTCACCCACGAGCCCACCGGCAAGCGGGTCACCACCAAGCACGCCGCCACCATCTTCGGGGCTGAGCGCGAGACGGTCGAGGAGGCCTTCCCCGGCGACGTGGTGGCGCTGGTCAACGCCGCCGGCCTGCGGGTCGGCGACACCGTGCATGAGGGCCGATCGGTGCGCTTCCCGCCGATCCCCGCCTTTGCCCCCGAGACCTTCTCCACTGTGCGGGTCAGCGACACCGGCCGCAGCAAGCAGTTCGGGCGGGGCCTGGCCCAGCTGGACGAGGAGGGCGTGGTGCAGGTGCTGCGCGACCCTGACGGCCTCGACCCCACCATCGTGGTCGCCGCCGTCGGCCCGTTGCAGTTCGAGGTGTTCCGCCACCGGATGGGCGAGGAGTTCGGCGCCCCGGTCGAGATGCTCCCGACCCCCTACCAGCTGGCCCGGCGCACCGACAAGGACAGCCTGGCCGAGCTGCGCCGCCAGCACGGCGTGAAGGTGCTGACCCGGGCCGACGGCACCCTGCTGGCCCTGTTCGAGTCGCCCTACAACCTGGCCCGCCTCGAGCGCGACAAGCCCGAGCTCACCCTCGACGCCATCATCGCCACCTCTTGAGCGGCCCGCAGGTCAGGTGTCGGCCGCCACGGCGTCGTCGCGGCGCCGGTCGAGGCGGGACATCAGCGGGGTGGCGGTGATGCCGTGCACGGCGATGGAGAGCAGCACGGTGGCGCCGGCGATGGCCCACAGCTTGCGATCATCGGGGAACCGGGCGGTCGACAGGGCGTAGGCCAGGTAGTAGAGCGAGCCGATCCCCCGTACGCCGAAGAAGCTGATGGCCAGCCGCTCGGTCTTGTCGTCGTGGCCCCGGGCCAGGGCCACCAGCCCGGACAGAGGCCGGACGGCGAACACCACCAGGAGGGCCACCACCGCGCCGCGCCAGGTGAGGGCCCCGAGCAGCCCACCGGCCAGGACACCGCCGAAGAGCAGGAGGAGCAGCACGGTGAACACCTGCTCGACCTGGTTGGAGAACCCGTGCAGCACCCGGTGGTACTCGTGACGGGTCTCGCTGTGGCGCAGCACCACGGCGGTCACGAACACGGCCAGGAAGCCGTAGCCGTGGGCCAGCTCGGTGGCCCCGTAGGCCAGCAGGGTGGCGCCGAGCACCATGAAGCCCTCCGACGCCGCAGCCAGGCCCCGCCGGCCGCCCGGCGGGTTGAACAGGATCTTGCCCAGCAGCTTGCCGAGGACGATCCCGACGACCAGGCCTACGGCCAGCCGGTAGGCCACGTCGACGGCCAGCCACCTGAGGATCCACCTGCTCGGGTCGGTGCCCTCGTTGGCCATCAGGATGGCCAGGTAGGTGAAGGGAAAGGCCAGGGCGTCGTTGAGGCCGGCCTCGGAGGTGAGGGCGAAGCGCACCTCGTCCTCCTCGGGCGCCTCCTCCTGGTCGGGGTCCTCGGCCGTCGACGGCTCGCCGACCTGCACGTCCGAGGCCAGGACGGGGTCGGTCGGGGCCAGGGCCGCACCGAGGAGCACGGCGGTGGCCGGGGCCAGGCCGGCCACCGCCCACCCGAGGGTGGCCACCCCGACGATGGTGAGCGGCATGGCGATGGCCAGCATCCGCCAGGTGCTGGCCCACGACCGCCAGCCGAGCGGCCGGTCGAGCTTGAGGCCGGCGCCCATCAGCGCCACGATCACCCCCAGCTCGGTCAGCCGCTCGACCAGGTTCCCCCCTTCGATCGGATCGGGCCTGGGCAGGCCGACGGGCAGGGCGAAGACGATCAAACCGAGGCCGACCAGGACGATCGGCACCGACAGGGGCCGACGCTGCAGCACCTGGGGCAGCCAGGCGGCCAGGAGGGCGGCGGCGCCGGCCAGGGCCAGCGCAAGCTCGTAGGTGTCCAGGGGGTGTCCTTCTTCGCGCTGGGAGGTGCGGCCCCGACGTACCCGTTCGGGCCCCAGGTCATCCGCGGGTCGGGTGGCAGCTCAGAGCAACGACACGACCAGACCGCCTGCGGCGCCGAGCCAGCAGGCGACGCCCGCCACGGCGGCCACCGTCCACACCCCGTCGCTCCAGCCCGGCTGAAGCGGGCCCTGCCAGCGCTGGAGACCCAGGTGGGCCAAGCGCCACACCGCCGGCACCAGCACGATCAGGTTGAGCACGGGGATGGCCACGAGCAGGGCCGTCCGCCGCTCGAGTCCCACCCTCGGCCCGCTCGACCACAGTGCCGCCGGACCGACCAGCAGGACCGTGGCGGCGAGCCCCAGCCCGAGAGGACGCCACAGGAGCCAGGCGACCGGCGGCACCACGAGCAGCACGACCACCAGGGCGAGCCCGCGCAGGTCGGCCAGCTGGTGCCGCCGCCTCCACACCGGATCGGTGCGTCTCGCCCGGACCTCGGCGATGGTGATCCTGTCGCTCTCCCCCACGCCGTCACGGTCGCACATCCCCGGTGCTTGCGCTGAACGGGAGATCGTCCTGGCCGGCTGAGACCGGTTGTCGTTTGAACCATGCGACGATTGGGGGGTGAGCGGGAGCGGGCGGGGCTGGCCCTACGAACCAGTCGATGGGAGGTCGGCGCCGCCGCCGAGCGCCCCGCCGGTCGAGGCCGACCCTCTGCCCGTCCAGGTGGCCGAGGCCGCGGCGGTGTCCCGGCGGGCGGTGGTGCTGCTGGCCATCGGCGGGGCGCTGGCCCTGATCCTCAGCTCGCTGGCCATCGGCGACTGGTGGGTGCGCAACGCCGAGCTGCGCACCCTCCTCGGCCGGGTGGAGCGGGCCGAGCGGGCCCAGCTCCCAGCCGTCCTGGGCATCGGGCCGCTGCTCAGGCTGTGCCAGCAGGAGGGCGCGGCCGAGGAGCTGTGCGACACCGTGTCCATCCGGCAAGGGGCCGAGCGGACCCTGCCCCAGCTGCGCCAGACGGGTGATGAGGTGGCTGCCACCCGGCTCACCAGCTTCCACGGCAGCCTGCGCACCTTCCGCGACCGCTACGTCGACCACAACCTGGCCTGGCGCAACTGGATGGAGTCGCTGTCGCGGGACCCGACGGCCGGCGACTTCCAGGTGCCCGATGCTTTGGCCACCACCTTCGTGCGGGCCAGCGCCGCCGCCGACGGGGCGCTGACGCCGCTGCCGCTGCACGACAACGGCGGCCGCATCGGCGAGATCTTCAAGTCGGTCCGCTAGGTAGGTAGAGGTAGGGCGAGCCGCCTCAGAGGAGCCGGCGGAGAAGCTTCTCCTTGCGGCTGGTCATGGGCGGGTAGGCCGGGTTGAAGTCGGGGCGGCCGGCTTTGGCCAGCACCGGCTTGTGGTGGCTGAAGGTGTCGAAGCCGGCCTTGCCGTGGTAGCTGCCGAAGCCCGAGGCGCCGACGCCGCCGAAGGGCAGGTTCGGGATGGCGAACTGGAGCATGGTGCCGTTCAGGCACACCCCGCCCGAGGAGGTGCGCTCAACGATGCGGGCGGCAGTGGCCGCCGAGCGGGTGAAGGCGTAGAGGGCCAGCGGCTTGTCGTGGCCGGTGACCCGGGCGATGGCCTCGTCGACGTCGGCCACGGCCAGGATGGGCAGGATCGGGCCGAAGACCTCGTCGGCCATGACCGCAGCCCCCTCGGCGACCCGGTCGACCAGGGTCGGGGCCAGGTACTGCTCGCCGGGGTCGCGCTGGCCGCCCAGGACGATCCGGTGGCCCCCGTCGTCGGCCAGCGCCGACAGCCGCTCGAAGTGGCGGTCGTTGACGATGCGGCCGTAGTCGGGGCTGGCCTTCGGGTCGGCGCCGAAGAAGTCGCGGGTGGCGCCCTTGATCCGCTCGGTCAGCTCGTCGGCCACCCCGGCGTGCACGAGCACGTGGTCGGGGGCCACACAGCTCTGCCCGGCGTTCAGCCACTTGCCCCAGGCGATGCGGCGGGCCGCCACCTCGAGGTCGGCGTCGGCGTCGACCAGCACGGGGCTCTTGCCGCCCAGCTCGAGGGTGACCGGCGTCAGGTGCTCGGCGGCGGCCCGGGCCACCACCCGGCCCACCGTGGCGTTGCCGGTGAAGAAGATGTGGTCGAAGCGCTGCTCCAGCAGCGCCGTGGTCTCGGCCACCCCGCCCTCGACCACGGCCACCCCCGTCGGGTCGAGGTGGCGGGGGACGAGCCGGGCCAACGCCGCCGAGGTGGCCGGGGCCAGCTCACTCGGCTTGCCCACCACGCAGTTCCCGGCTGCCAGGGCGGCGGCCATGGGGATCAGCAGCAGCTGCACCGGGTAGTTCCACGGCGCGATCACCAGCGCAACGCCGAGCGGTTCGGGGTGGACGGCGCCCCGGCCGGGGAAGGCCAGCAGCGGCAGGCGCACCCGCCGGGGCCGGGACCAGCGCTTCAGGTGGGACAGGGCGTAGCGCACCTCGGCGGCGGCCACGGCCAGGTCGGAGCTCCACCCCTCGACCCGCGGCTTGCCCACGTCGGCGGCCAGCGCGTCCAGCAGCTCGGCCTCCCCCTCATCGAGGAGGCGCAGCAGGCCCTTCAGCTGCTCGACCCGCCAGCCGAGCGGCCGGGTGGTGCCCTCGGCGTGGGTGGCCCGCAGCCCCGCCACCAGGGGAGCGAACTCGAGGCCGGCTCCGGTCAGCGTCATGGGCCCGAGCCTGCCAGGCTCAGCGCTTGGGCCAGCGCTTGGCCAGCACCTTCTCGGCCATGTCCTGGACGCGCCGCCGGTTGGCCGGGGTGTCGTAGCGCTGGCGCAGCTCGGC
>JBBPYZ010000074.1:0-6124 GCA_038199465.1 Acidimicrobiales bacterium
CACCCGGTACGACAGGCCGGTGTCGACCGCCACGTCCTTGTACACCACAGCACCATCCGCCTCCACGACCGGGGCGCCGATCTTCAAGCCGGGTGCCGACAGGGTCACAGGCCCGGCGTCAAGGGCCAGCTCGGCCACCCTCGACGGGGTCGCTCCGAACCGGATCGGCCGCAACGCCCCCTCCGCCGCCGCCGGCGTCACCCGGTCAGCCGACCCTCTCACCGCCGGATCGACCGGCACCAGGCCCTTGTCGCTCCTCCGGAACTGGGGCTGCGACGACAGCGACTGGGTGACCGTGCCATCAGCGTTGGACCGCGCCTCGACAAAGGTCGACATGCCCGCTGGAGCCGACGACACCGCCGGCGGCGCCGGGGGCGGCACCGGAGCCGCCGCCGACGGCACCACCACCGGTGGCACCGCCGGCGCCGGCCCCGGCTTCGGCGGCGTCGACACCGCCGCCGGCACCCGGCCCAATCCCGCCAGACCCGGCAACGGCAACAACGGCAAGCTCGGTGCGGGCCCAGGTGCAGGACGCCCAACCGGGGCAGTCACCGCAGCCGCCACGGGCAGCGCCGCCAGGCCCTGGCCAACCAGCAGGGCCATCAACGTCGACAGCGCACCCACGATCAACGAGCTGCGCCACCTCGGCGGCCGACCGTGCCCTGCCGTCACCACGGCCAGCCGTCCAACATCGCGACCGATCATCGACCTGCGCATCCTGAAGCCCGCCTCTTCCTTCTCGCCCCTGGGAAACCCCGCCGAGACCCCGGGAAGAGGGACCGCCGCACAACCGGCCTCACGGCCGCCGCTGGTTCACAAGCCTGGCCGAAAACATGATGCTCCGTCAATGGCCTGAATGACCATTTCTGACGTAGTCACAGCCAGGCAGGGCCCGTCCGGGCTCATCGACACCGCACGTGGCATGCCTCTGGCCGGGCTGGTGGGCGCCGCCGAACGATCTCGCCGGCTGTCAGAGTCAAGGCTCATCGAGTCGTGGAGTGCTCTGGTCACCTGATCGACCGAACGAGGCGGCCAGGGCCGCCCCCAGGTCAGGTTGCCACTCGGTCGGGTCGGAGTGCGCCGCCACCCTGCGGTGCGCTCGCCCGCGATGGCCCGCTCATGGGCAGCGAGACCCCTGAGACTGCCCTGGCCGAGGAGCAGCTGACGGGCACTCCTCCGGCTCCACATCGACCAACGCCAGCGTCGACGCCGACGCCACCACTCGCCCGATGGCCTCGTCACGGCTGCAGGGGCCCATCAGCCCACCGCCCTTCTTGTCGGCCAGGGAGCGATGTCGCCCCCACTGGCGTTCGATGCCGGCGATGGCCGAGCCCAACGGAGTCGACCTCGACCTCGGCGCCGGCCACCGACGGTCACCAGCTGCAGTCTGCAGACCGGCCGTCCCGCAAGACCCAGACGACCATCGACGCCCAACGGACCGACGGCCACCCGGTCAGCGACGACGCCACCGCCGGCCTCAGCCCCGCCCGCTTCGAGGCCATCAACCCCCTACGGGACCATGACCTTCGACGTCGCAGCCGTCATGAAACGGACCGCCGACCTCTCCGGCTCCGCTAACCCGCATTAGCGGAAGACTTGGCCACTTTGACGCCGCTACTCAGACGACCCCCACTGCTACAGCGTGGTGGCCTGGGCCGTCGACCGCGACGGCGAGAAGGACCCCACCAAGGCCCGGGTGTCGCCCATCTGCGTGCAGAACGCCGGCGTCAGCTCCTGCATCTGATGGGGAACGGCCGGCCGGCTCAGGCTGGCCGGTCCGCCCCCCACGCCTGCAGACGGCGGCTCTAGCCGACCTTGACGAGAACGCCTGAGGCGCCGCTTCGCGCCGCTGGCGCGGCCGTCGAGACCTGGACGTGCTCGACCCACGTCATGAAAGTGGTGGCTTGATCGGCAGCGGCCGCACCCGAACGCGACCCCGGGCGATGACCACGACCGCGCCCGAGTCAAGGGCCTGCTCGACCCGGGGCAGGTTCGACAACAGCAACTCCACCTGACGGTTCGGGGCCAGCGGCTCGCCTGATCGGATGAGGACGAAGGACGGTGTTGCGGCCCCAGTTCGAGCCAGAAGCGTGCTGAAGTCGGTGTCCTCGGAGACGACCACCCGCCGCTCCCTGCCGGCGAGTTCGAGGATCTCGGCGTCCTCGGCCCGGCTGAGGCGCCGATCGGCGACGTGAACCGCGTCGTGCCCGGCCGACCGCAGGGCCGCCGCCACACTCGGGGCCAGGTTCTGGTCGACCAGCAGCCTCACCCGACGAGCGGGAGCTCCCGCTCCTGCACAGCGGCTGCACCGAACTGGAGGGCGGCATAGATGTCGGCCTCCTCCAGATCGGGGAAGTCAGCGAGACCCTGCTCCAGCGTTCGACGGGCTGCCAACTGCCCCAGGATGGTTGTGACCGGGATCCGGAGCCCACGGATGCATGGCAGGCCGCCCATCTGCTCTGGATTGATGGTGATCCGTTCGAACTGCATCCGATGCTCCTCGATCGCGTGGCGCTGACCAGCGTACGCACGGCGTGCCAGACCCTCGATCGGTCCTCGCTTGAGGCGATCACAGTCATCCATGTCATGCCGACCGAGCTGGGGAGTTGAGCATTATGGCCAAGCGCACTACCTACCTCGCCTGGTTGACGACCACGCCCTCCAGAGCGCTGGAAGCGGTGACCGAGTGGATCCCCGCCCACCCCCAGCAGCTCACCACCACCCTCACCGCCATCGGCCTCACCGCCGCCCACGCCGACGTCCCCGACAGCCCCGGTGGCGACGACGGCTGACCACCCCGGAAGCGCTTCCGACGGAAGCGCTCGGACAATCGGCTGTGCAGTGCTTCGGACCGGTCGTCGTCAGGCTCGGTCAACCAAAGGGCCTCAACAGGACGCACTCCTGGGGAGCCGCACCCGAATGAGCTGCTGAGGGGACGTCAGGCAGTACAGGGCCGACGTGGAGCTGGGCTCGTTGCCGTCAGCGGGCCCGGTAGACGTCGGCGCGGTGGTCGATGCGGAGCACCCTGACCTCGTCGGCTGCATCATCGATCTCGTAGACGACGCGGTACGAGCCACGCCGAGCCGACCAGAGGTCCGCCAGATCTCGGTGCAGCGGGTGACCCACACGGCGAGGCGAATCGAGCAGGGGCCCGACCATCAGCTCGACGATGGCGGCGGCGACAGCCTCAGGAAGTCGTGCGAGCGAACGCTCGGCGGTGGCCGCGACCGCCAACCGGTACGGGCCCTCGGTCACCTTTCCAGGTACTTGGCCCGCAGCTGGTCCGCCGTGAGAGCCCGACCCGCGGCGAGGTCTTCGCGGCTGGTGGCGATCTCGGCCAGCGCCGCCCCGTCCGACAGCAGGTCGAGGGTGTCTTCGAGGGCGGCCAGGTCGGCGGGGCTCATGATCACCGCCGCCGGCCGGCCGCGGCGGGTGAGGACGATGCGCTCGTGCGCGCCCTCGACCCGATCGACGATCTCGGAGAGGTGGGCCTTGATCTCCGCCAGCGGCAAGGTGTCTGACATGACCAGAACTCTAGGATCGAGGCGCGGCACGAGGCCGGCCTCGACCGCTACGACGAGTGGTGGGAAGGGGTGTACCGCATCGTGACCGGGCCTCCTCCGGAGCACGGCCTTTTGGCCGTCTGGCTGGGAACCGCCTGACAACGGCGGCCCGCCGGGTCGGGCTCTGCGTTGCCGCACCCATCAACGTCGGCACCGACAAGGACGACTGCCGGGTGCCCGACATCGGCGTCTACCACCCCCGGCACCCCCCGCACCTCGCCGCCCTTCCTAGCCACCGCGGTCGTGGCCGTCGAGCTGCTGCCACCCGGCGAGCTTCCCGGCGCCAAGCTCGCCTTCTACCGGTCCCATGGGGTTGCCGAGGTGCTGGAGGTCGACGTGGCCACCGGGGCTGCTCGGCTGCTCATCCGACCCGAAAGCACCGCGGAGCCGGCCGAACCCTGGGCCGAGGCGTCGGCCAGCCAGGTCATCCCCGGCCTCTCGATCGTGGACGGCGCCGTCGAGGTCGACGGCGAGCGCTACCGCTGAGGCCGCCGCTTCACGGCTGCTGGTCGGTCCACCACTGCTTCAGGCGCCGGGTGACCTCGTCCTCGGGCAGGGGGCCTTCCTCGAGGCGGAGGTCGAGGAGGAAGCGCATGGCCCGGCCGACCACCGGGCCGGGGGGGAGGCCCAGGATCTTCATCACCGCGGTGCCGTCGAGATCGGGGCGCAGGGCCTTCACCTGCTCCTGCTCCTCCAGCTGGGCGATGCGCACCTCGAGGTCGTCCATCCGCTTGTCGAGCTGGGCGGCCCGGCGGGCGTTGCGGGTGGTGCAGTCGCAGCGGGTCAGCTCGTTGAGCCGGCCGAGCAGGGGCCCGGCGTCGCGCACGTAGCGGCGCACGGCCGAGTCGGTCCACCCCAGCGTGTAGGTGTGGACGCGCAGGTGCATGTTGACCAGCTCGGTGATGGCCTCGACCTCGTCGGTCGGGTAGCGCAGGGCCCGCAGCCGGTCACGGGCCATGCGGGCGCCGACCACCTCGTGGTGGTGGAACGACACGCCCTTGGGGCCGATCGAGCGGGTCTTCGGCTTGCCGATGTCATGGAGGAGGGCGGCCAGGCGCAGGACCTTGTCGGGGCCGGTCTTTTCGACCACGGCGACGGTGTGGGCCAGCACGTCCTTGTGGCGGTGGATCGGGTCCTGTTCCAGCGCCATGGCCGGAAGCTCGGGCAGGAACTCGGCCGCCAGGCCGGTCCCGACCAGGAACCACAGGCCCTGGCCCAGGCCCGGCGGGTCGGTGACCAGCAGCTTGTCGAGCTCGTCGCGCAGGCGCTCGGCCGAGATGATCGACAGGCGCTCGTGCAGGCGGGTGGCCGACTCGACCAGCGCCGGATCCGGCACGAGCACGTACCGGGCCAGGAACCGGGCGGCCCGCAGCATGCGCAGCGGGTCGTCGGTGAAGGAGGTGTCGGGGTCGAGAGGCGTGCGCAGCCGGCGGGCGAACAGGTCGTCGAGGCCGCCGAAGGGGTCGACCAGGGTGAGGTCGGCGCTGCTCAGGCGCAGGGCCATGGCGTTGATGGTGAAGTCGCGCCGGCTGAGGTCGGCCTCGATGTCGGTGGCGAACACCACCTCGGGGTTGCGGCTGTCGGGGCTGTAGGCCTCGCCCCGGTAGGTGGTGACCTCGTGGCGCACGCCGCCGTGGAGGAACCCGATGGTGCCGAACCGCTGCCCTTGGGTCCAGATGGCGTCGGCCCACCCGGTGATGCGGGCCAGGATCTCCTCGGGGCGGGCGTCGGTGGCGTAGTCGAGGTCGGCGCTGGCCGTGGGGTCGAGGCCGAGCAGGGCGTCGCGCACGGGGCCGCCCACCAGGTGCAGCTCGTGACCCGCCTCGGCGAAGCGCCGGGCCACCGCGGCGGTGGCCTCGACGAGAGGCTGGAAGCGGGAGGGGACAGCGGCCATGGCGACCGCCGAGGCTACGGGAGGCGGCGGCGGCGGCCGGCGGGGGTTCGACGGGGAGCTGTGCACCACAGCCCGTGGTACACTCGTGCCATGGATGCAATCGGTCGGATCCGTGAGCTGTTGGACAGCACCGACGAGGAGACGGTCGGCACCTCGATGCGCCTTCCCGTCGCGCTTCGAGAGGCGGCGGCGCTGGCGGTGAGCGAGCTCGGTGCGGCCACCTCGATCACGGCCCTGGCCGCCGACGCGCTCCGGCTGCACCTCGATGCCTTGGTCGCCGAGGCGGCGCTGGACGCCCATGAGGCCCGCTACCCCGAGTTCAGACCGTCGCTTGCTGAGCTCGCCATCGCCACCGCCGAGCTGGATGGGAACCCACTCGCAGAGCGCCCTGACGCCATACGCCGCGCCGCGGCGGCGATCATCGAGCGCCACCCCAACGCGGACGCCGACGACGTGCTTCTCTGGGCGGAGGCGCAAGCGGCCGCCGCATGACGACCACCGTGATCCTCGACAACGAAGCGGTGCAGGCCCTGCTCTCGGTCGCTCACCCCAAACATGCCCGGGCATTCGCCTCCGTCCGTGCGGTCACGGCCCGGCGCAGGAATGACCGACCGATGAGGCTTCTCGTCCCGACCGCGGTGCGGGTCGAGGCGGGCTGGGACCGCAC
>JBBPYZ010000075.1:0-4824 GCA_038199465.1 Acidimicrobiales bacterium
GAAGCCGGCGATGTCGCTGCGGTCCATGGCGTCGATGGACTGGGCCGAGCCGAGCACCTCCCGGCCCAGCGGGTGCTCGGGGAACAGGGCCTCGTAGCACAGGGTGTGGGCCCGGTCCTCGGCCTCGTCCTCGGACTGGAGCAGCTCCTCGGTGATGACCTGTCGCTCGGCGTCGACCTCGTCGTGGCGCAAGGCGGGGGCGCTGAGCACGTCGCCGAGCAGGTCCAGCCCAAAGGCCAGCTCGTCACCGGGCAGGCGCAAGTGGTAAGCGGTGCGCTCCTGGGCGGTGAAGGCGTTCATCTCCCCGCCCACCGCCTCCACCGTCTCGGCGATGGCCCGGGCCGACCGGGACTCGGTGCCCTTGAACAGCAGGTGCTCCAGGAAGTGTGACGCCCCGCTCAGCTCGCCCGGCTCGTCCCGGGCCCCCACCCCCACCCAGGCCCCGAGCGTGACCGAGCGGGCACCGGGCACGGCCTCGGTGACCACCCGGGCGCCCGAGGGCAGAGTGGTGAGGGCGACGCCCTCGTCAGGATGGGTTGTGGTGGGCTCGCTCAGCTGCGGTCCCCACCGCCACTGCGGCCGCCCCGACCCCGGTTGCCGCCCCGCCGGCGACCACCACCGCGGCCGCCCCGGTCGCCGCGGTCGTGGTCGCGGTCTCCCCCGCCTCCGCCGCCGACCGGTGCCGGGCCCAGGTCGCCGAACTCCTGGCTCACCTCGGCGTCGAACTCGTCCTCGAAGGACACGACCTCGCCCTCGGCGCTGTCGCCCCCTTCGGCCGGCTCGTCGGCGTGCTCGGCCCGACCGCGACGGTCGCCCCCGCCGGAGCGCCCACCACCGCCTCCGTCACCGGAGCCGCCGCCGTCGCCCCCCCCGGTCGGGGTGACCGGGGTGAGGCTGACCTTGCCCTGCGGGTCGACGTCGTCGACGGTGACCTCCAGCTCGTCGCCCAGGTCGAGCACGTCCTCCACCCGGTTGATGCGGCGGCCGCCCCCGAGCTTGGAGATGTGGACCAGCCCGTCGCGCCCCGGAAGGATGTTGACGAACGCTCCGAACTTGGTGATGTTCACCACCCGGCCGGGGTAGGTCTGGCCGATCTCGGCGGTGGGCGGGTTGAGGATGAGCTTGATCTGGCGCTCGGCCTCGGCCACCGCGCCTCGGTCGACCGAACCGATGCTGACCGTGCCGACCACGCCGTCGTCGTCGACGTTGATGTCGGCGCCGGTTTCCTGCTGGATGGCGTTGATGACCTTGCCCTTGGGCCCGATGACCTCACCGATCTTGTCGATGGGGATCTCGAAGCCGATGATCTTGGGAGCGCTGGCCCCCACGTCGTCGCGGGGCTCGGAGATGGCGGCGTTCATCACGTCCAGGATCTGCAACCGGGCGTCCCGGGCCTGGCGCAGGGCGGCGGCCAGCACGTCGGCGGGTAGGCCCTCGATCTTGGTGTCGAGCTGGAGGGCGGTGACGAAGTTGGCGGTGCCGGCCACCTTGAAGTCCATGTCGCCGAAGGCGTCCTCGGCCCCCAGGATGTCGGTGAGGGTGAGGTACTCGCCGTTCTCGTAGATGAGGCCCATGGCGATACCCGCCACCGGCGCCTTGATGGGCACGCCGCCGTCCATCAGCGACAAAGACGAGGCGCACACCGAGCCCATCGAGGTGGACCCGTTGGAGGACAGCACCTCGGAGACGACCCGGAGGGCGTAGGGCCACTCCTCGATGCTCGGCACCACCGGGAGCAGGGCCCGCTCGGCCAGCAGGCCGTGGCCCACCTCGCGGCGCTTGGTGCCCCCCATGCGCCCGGTCTCGCCGTTGGCGTAGGGCGGCATGTTGTAGTGGTGCATGTACCGCTTCTTGTCCTCGATGCCGATGGTGTCGAGGAGCTGGTCCATGCGAGGCATGCCGAGGGTGAGGACGTTCAGGACCTGGGTCTCCCCCCGCTGGAACAGGCCCGATCCGTGGGCGGTCTCGATCACGCCGACGTCGGCGGACACGGACCGGATGTCGGCCGGAGCCCGCCCGTCGATCCGCACGCCGTCGTTGACCACCCGGGCCCGGATGATCTTCTTGGTGATGGCCCGGACCGCCGAGGAGACCTCCTTCTCCCGTCCGGCGAACGGGCCGCCGTCGCGGCAGAGTTCGGCGATGAGATCGTTGCGGGCGTCCTGGGTGGCGGTGTGGCGCTCGGCCTTGTCGGCGATGGTGTTGGCCTCGGCCAGCCGGTCCTTGCCGGCCTTCTCGACGGCGGCGAGGACGTCGTCGCCGCAGTCGACCTGGGGCACGAACGGCAGGTCCGGGTGGACGCCGGCCCGATCCACCAGCTGGCGCTGGAGGTCGATGGACTCACGGATCCAGGTCTTGGCCGCCTCGAGGCCGTCGGCGATGGCTTCCTCGGTGACCTTGGGGGCGCCGTCCTGGTAGTAGTCCCAGGCCTTCTCGGTGCCGCCGGCCTCCACCATCATGATGGCGACGTCGCCGTCGGCACCCTCCCGGCCGGCCACCACGATGGAGAAGGTGGACTCGTCGGTCTGCTGGTAGGTGGGGTGGGGCTGCCACTCGCCGTCGGTGCTGTAGGCCAGCCTCACCGCTCCGATGGGCCCCTCGAAGGGCAGGCCCGAGAGCATGAGGGCGGCGGAGGCGCCGTTGATGGCGGGGACATCGTGGGGGTTGACCTGGTCGGCGCCCAGCACGGTGACCACGACCTGGGTCTCGTTGCGGTACCCGTCGGCGAAGCTGGGCCGCAGGGGACGGTCGATGAGCCGGCACACGAGCACGGCCTGGTCGGTGGGCCGTCCCTCCCGGCGGAAGAACGAGCCGGGGATCTTCCCGGCGGCGTACATCTTCTCCTCGACGTCGACGGTGAGCGGGAAGAAGTCGATGCCCTCCCGGATGTTGTCGTCGCCGTTGGCGGTGACGAGGGCGACGGTGTCGCCGATGCGCACCTCCACCGAGCCCTGGGACTGGGGGGCCAGCCGGCCGGTGGTGAAGGTCAGGGTCTGGTCGGTGCCGCTGATGGGGCCCGACACGATGATGGCCTCGGCCATGGTGGTTCTCCTCTCGGGGCGCACGGTTGCACCCCGCTGTGGTGCGGCGGAAGCCAGTTCCCAGTCGGCGACCTCCCGGCGGTCCCTCGGGGGGCCGGGGGGTCGGCGACTGAGCACTGACCGGACGTGCCGCACGGATTTCGGTTGTGAAAGGCAGAAGTGGACGGCCACGGGGGCCGTCCGCGGTGTGACTTAGCGGCGCAAGCCGAGTTTGGTGATGAGCGCTCGGTAGCGCTCGACGTCGTTGGCCCGGAGGTAGTCGAGCAGCCGGCGGCGGCGACCCACCAACATGAGCAGGCCCCGCCGGCTGTGATGGTCCTTCTTGTGGACCTTCAGGTGCTCGGTGAGGTGGTTGATGCGAGTGGTGAGCAGCGCCACCTGCACCTCCGGCGACCCCGTGTCGGAGTCGTGAAGGCGGTGCTCGGCGATGACGCCGGACTTCTGAGCGTCGATGATTTCGGACATGCGCTTCCTTGGTTTGCAGGCCCGGCGGCCGTGCGGCCGGCGGGCCCCGGTGGGTGTCGGACCCGGCTCCACAACCCGCGAGGCGTGGCCAGGAGCGGTTGGCGGGGCGACGAAGCCGCCCGGTGCGCCAGCGGCAAGGGTAGCAGCGTGATCCGGGGTTGCCTGGCACCAGCGCTTCCCGGGGACCGGCGCACCGCCCACCGACACGGCCCCGCGGGCCCCGCCGGCGCTACCGTCGAGGGCATGAGTGACCCGTCACAGCTCGTGCGCGAACGCGTCGACCAGCTCCTGGACAAGGCCGACCCGGCCGCCACCGACCGGGTGGAGTTCCGGGGCCTCCAGTACGACCAGGGCCTGGCCTGGGTCCACTTCCCCGAGGGCTGGGGCGGGCTCGGGGTGGCCCCCAACCTCCAGCGCCAGGTCGAGTCCCGCCTGGCCAAGGAGGGGGCCCAGGGCGCCACCGAGCGGGAGTTCTTCGGGCTCACCATGGCCGGGCCCACGGTGGTCACCCACGGCAGCGACGAGATGCGCCAGCGGCTGCTGCGGACCATGTTCAGCGGCGAGGACTCGTGGTGCCAGCTGTTCAGCGAGCCGGGGGCCGGATCGGACCTGGCCGGCCTGTCGTGCCGGGCCGAGCGCGACGGCGACGAGTGGGTGGTGAACGGCCAGAAGGTCTGGAACACCATGGCCCACCTGGCGGACCGGGGGATGCTCGTCACCCGCACCGACCCCGACGCCCCCAAGCACAAGGGCCTCACCTACTTCGCCCTGGACATGCACGCCCCGGGGGTCGAGGTGCGGCCGCTGCGCCAGATCACCGGGGAGGCCGAGTTCAACGAGGTGTACCTCACCGACGTGCGCGTACCCGATGCCGACCGCGTCGGCGACGTCGGCGAGGGCTGGCGGGTGTCGATGACCACGCTGTCCAACGAGCGCACCACCATCGGCGGGGGGCAGGGGCCCCCCGGGCGGGGCTCGGGGGCCATCGCCGAGGCCGTCCGGCTGTGGCAGGAGGAGGTGGCCGGCCAGGATGCGGTCACCCGGGACCGGCTCACGGGGCTCTGGATCGAGGCCGAGGCGCTGCGGCTCACCAACATCCGGGCCGCCCAGAACCGCAAGGCCGGCAACCCTGGTCCCGAGGGCTCCATCGCCAAGCTCATGTTCGCCGAGGTCAACAAGCGCATCTATGACCTGTGCATCGACCTACTCGGCCCGGCCGCCCTGGTGGACTACGACTACACCATGCGCCGCAGCCAGAACCTGGGGCTGGTGGGGCCACCCGGGTCCAGCCGCAAGATGTTCCTGCGGTCCCGGGCCA
>JBBPYZ010000076.1:0-13213 GCA_038199465.1 Acidimicrobiales bacterium
CAACTACTGGCCGCCCAAGCTGGCCGGGAAGGTCTACGCCATCCCCGGCCGCCGCAACCACATGACCATCCAGGCCGACAAGGCCGACTTCTACTACGGCGAGTGCGCCGAGTACTGCGGCCTGTCGCATGCCAACATGCGCCTGCGGGTGGTGGCCGAGGAGCCGGCCACGTTCGAACGCTGGATGGCGGCGAACTCGGTCGACAAGCCGGCGGCCACCTTCCCCATCGTCACCGCCGCCGACCAGGCCACGGCCAGCGAGGAGGCCAAGGGCGCCACCTTGTTCCTGCAGAAGGGCTGCTCGGGCTGCCACGCCGTCAACGGCGTGGCCCGAGGCGCCGTCGGCCCCAACCTCACCTACTTCAACGGCCGTTCCACCTTCGCCGGCGCCATCTTCGAGAACAACAACGACAACCTCCGGGCGTGGCTGCGTGACCCGCCGGCCGAGAAGCCGGGCTCGCTCATGCCCAAGCTGAACCTGGCCGAGAGCGAGATCACCTCGCTGATCGCCTATCTCCGCACGCTCGGGGACCCCGCCCTGCGGGGCGCCCCCCTCCCCGCCGGCCTCACCGCCGGCCCGCCCCAGCCGTAGACGAGGAAGCCGCACCTTCATGACCTCCGTCCTCGAAACGCCGGTGACCACAGCCGACGACCCCCGGCCCATCGCCTCGGGCGCGCTCAAGCGCCCGGCCCGCACCGACGGGTTCTGGTCGTGGATCACCTCCATCGACCACAAGCGCGTCGGCATCATGTACGGCGTCACGGCCATGACCTTCTTCGTCATCGGCGGGTTCGAGGCGCTGCTGATCCGCCTCCAGCTGGCCTCGCCCAACGGCCGGATCCTCGACGCCAACGCCTACAACCAGGTGTTCACCATGCACGGCACCACCATGGTGTTCCTGGTGGTGATGCCCCTCGGCGCTGCGTTCATGAACTACCTGATCCCTCTGCAGGTGGGTGCGCGCGACGTGGCCTTCCCCCGGCTCAACGCCCTGTCGTACTGGACGTTCCTTTTCGGCGGCCTGTTCCTGTACTCGTCGGTCTTCCTCGGCGGCATGCCGAACGGCGGGTGGTTCGGGTACGCCCCCAACACCTCGATCGTGTACTCGCCGGGCCACAACATCGACTTTTGGATCGGCGGCCTGCTGATCACCGGCATCGCCTCCACCGTCGGTGCCGTCAACCTGATCACCACCTGCCTCAACATGCGGGCGCCGGGCATGGGCCTGTTCCGCATGCCGATCTTCACCTGGATGGCGCTGGTCACCCAGTTCCTGCTGCTGTTCGCCCTTCCGATCATCACCATCGCCCTGTTCCTGCTGATGTTCGACCGCAACTTCGGGGCCAACTTCTTCAACCCGGCCAACGGGGGTGACCCGGTGCTGTGGCAGCACCTGTTCTGGCTGTTCGGCCACCCCGAGGTGTACATCATGATCCTGCCGGCCTTCGGGATCGTGTCCGAGGTCATCCCGGTCTTTAGCCGCAAGCCGCTGTTCGGCTACAAGGTGATGGTCTTCTCGGGCATCGCCATCGGCTTCATGGGCTGGGGCGTGTGGGTGCACCACATGTTCTCGGCCGGCCTGGGCCCGGTGTCCATCACCTCCTTTTCCATCTCCACCATGTTCATCGCCGTGCCCACGGGCGTGAAGATCTTCAACTGGATCGGCACCATGTGGAAGGGCTCGCTGCGGTTCACCTCGGCGATGATGTTCTCGCTCGGCCTGGTGTCGATGTTCACCATCGGTGGCCTGTCGGGGGTCACCCACTCGGTGTCCCCTCACGATCGCCAGCAGACCGACACCTACTACGTCGTCGCCCACTTCCACTACGTGCTGTTCGGAGGCGCCATCTTCGGCATTTTCGCCGGCATCTACTTCTGGTACCCGAAGGTCTTCGGGCAGCTGCTCGACGAGAAGCTGGGCAAGGTCCACTTCTGGCTGTGGATCGTGGGCTTCAACCTCACCTTCGGCCCCCACCACATCCTGGGCCTGCAGGGCATGCCCCGGCGCATCTACACCTATCCCGAGGGCACGGGCTGGGACTTCTGGAACATGGTGTCGACCATCGGCTCGTTCATCATCGCCCTCGGCCTGCTCGTGTTCTTCGTGAACGTGCGGCGCACCGACAAAAAGCACAAGCGCGACAACATCACCGTCGCGGCCGACCCGTGGGACGCCCGCAGCCTCGAGTGGTCCATCCCGTCGCCGGTGCCGGCCTACAACTTCATGGACGACCCGGAGGTCCACGCCGTCGACGACTGGTGGCACCGCAAGTACACCGAGGACGAGGACGGCCGCATGCTGCGCCTCGATGACTACGACAAGGTCAAGGCCTCGGCCGAGGAGCGGCTGAAGCCGGGCCAGAGCGTGCACCTGCCCTCGCCCAGCTACTACCCGATCATCGCCGCCTCGGGGATCTTCCTGGCCATGTACGGCGTGGTCTACGGCCGGTCGGCCGGCGCCAACTACGTGATCACCGGACTCGGGGTCCTGATCCTGGTCTGCGCCATGATCGCCTGGGCCCTCGAGCCCTCCACCGAGCCCGACGACGCCATGGTCGACCCTGACATCGACCGCCTCCTGGGGCTGGCGCCGGCCGGGGCGGCCCAGGCCGCCCTGGGCACCGGCGGCGCCTCCGAGCCCCAACCGGCCCTCACCGCCGGCGACGAAGGGAGGTCGGGCCCATGACCGCCGTCGCCGTCGAGACCTCCGAACCCGGTCACGACGCCCACGCCGCCGACGCCCACGGGCACGGGCACCCGCCCACCAACACCGGGCTGTCCAACGACAAGGTGGCCATGTGGGCCTTCCTGGGCTCGGAGTGCCTGCTGTTCGGGGCGCTCATCTCCACCTTCTTCCTGTACCGCAGCCGGGCCCCGCTCGGCACCGTGAAGCCCCACGACGTGTACGACATCCCGTTCACCTCGGTCAGCTCGTTCATCCTCCTGACGAGCTCGCTGACCATGGTGCTGGCCCTCTCGGCCTTCAACCGGGCCGACTCCCGCCGGGCCATGGTGTGGCTGTCGGCCACAGCGCTGCTCGGCGCCACCTTCCTGGGCGGCCAGATCTACGAGTTCACCGTCTTCATCCGTGAGGGCATGACGATCAAGACGAACCCGGCCAGCTCGGCGTTCTACGTGCTCACCGGCTTCCACGGCACCCACGTCGGCATCGGTGTGCTGATGCTGCTCACCCTGGTCATCCTGATCGCCAAGGGCCGGCTCACGCCGGAACGGGCCGAGACGATAGAGATCGCCGGCCTCTACTGGCACTTCGTCGACGTCGTCTGGGTCGTGGTGTTCACCGTCGTCTACCTGCTGCCGCTCTGATGGCCGCCACCCACACCGCTCCCGCTGCCGACGAGCACGGCGAGCACGACGACCACCCCAGCGAGAAGAAGTACTGGACGATCGCCTTGATCCTGGGCGTCATCACCGCCTTCGAGGTGTCGCTGACCTACATCGACCTCGGCAACGCCGTGGCCCCGCTGCTGCTGATCGGCATGGTGATGAAGTTCTTCATCGTGGCCTCGTACTTCATGCACCTCAAGTTCGACTCGAAGATGGCCCGGCGCCTGTTCATCTCCGGACTGTCGCTGGCCCTGTTCTGCTACCTCACCGTGTTCATGATGTTCCGCCAGTTCGGGGCCCGACCGGACCGCCAGAACATCGACCTGATCCAGACCGGGGTCCCCCAGCGGTGAGCCCGTCCGGGGTCGGCATCCCGGCGTTCACCCCTCATGCCGACGTGCTGCTGGTCCTCCTCGTGCTCGGGGTGGGGTACTGGTGGGCCACCACCCGCATCGCCCCGGCCAGCCGGCGCCAGCGAACCTGGTTCGCCAGCGGGCTGCTGCTGGTGCTGGCCGTCTCGGTCTGGCCCGTGCACGACATCGCCGAGGATCGCCTGTACGCGGCCCACATGATCCAGCACGTGGCCTACACCTTCATCGCCCCGCCGATGCTCCTGCTCGGCCTCCCCACCCGCCTGGTGGGCTGGCTTGTCGACCGCCCCGTCGTGGGGCCCGTGGTGCGGGCCTGCACCCGGCCGCTGGTGGCGCTGGTCGGGTTCAACCTCCTGGTCGGGATCTCCCACATCAAGCCGGTGGTCGACGGGGCCACCACCTCGGCGCCGCTGCACTTCGGCGTCCACCTCGTGCTGTTCGCCAGCGCCCTGTGCCTGTGGAACCCGGTGCTCAACCGGGCCCCCGAGCTGCCCCGCATGCGCTCGACCGGCAAGATGCTGTACCTGATGGCCAACGGGTTCCTGCCTGTGCCCATCGTTGCCGCCCTGGCCCTGGCCGGGAACCCGATCTACGCCCACTACATCGCCGCCCCCCGGCTGTGGGGCGTCTCGGCGCTCGACGACCAGCAGCTGGCCGCCGGAGCCATGTGGATGCTGGAGAGCTTCTGGACCATCGGCGCGGTGATGATCGTGTTCTTCGACTGGTGGCGCACCGAGCAGCGCGACCCGGCCAAGGCCAGCCTCCCCGAGCACATCCGCCGGCGCCGCCCCGCTCCCGTCCAGGGCTGATGGCCGCCAGCCCCGGTGGGCCACACGGCGCTACCCCCTCAGGAGTGCCCACTACCGGTCTCCAGAGAGATCAGAAGTGGGCACTCCCGCACCAGGCGCAGGTCGTGGTCGTCGCGGTCGTCGCGACTGCCTTCCTCCTTGCCGGGTGCTCGGGCGGCTCGGCTCGGGCTGCGGTGGGCAAGCCCGCGCCCACCCTGGAGGGACCATCCATCGTCGAGGGAGAGCGGGTCGACCTGGCCACGTTCCGGGGCCGCACGACCTTGGTGAACTTCTGGGGCTCATGGTGCGACCCCTGCCGGCGTGAGCTGCCCCGCCTGGTCGAGGCCGAGCAGGCCGGAACCGCGGTGGTGGGCGTGGCCGTCGAGGACAGCCGCCGCCGGGCCCGGGAGATGTTGGCTGAGTACCGGGCCGGCTGGCCGAGCATCGACGACCCCGACCGGACCATCTCCCGCAGCTGGGGCGTGGGCAGCGGCTTCCCCGTCACCTTCGCCGTCGACGCCGGCGGTGTGGTGCGCGGCCAGCACATCGGTGAGATGTCCGCCGCCGACCTGACCTCCCTGATCGCCACGGCCCAGGACCTCGACCGCCCCTGACTACAGGAAGGGCACAGGCTTGAACGGTCGCCCGAGAGAGGCCTTGGCCTCGATGCCAAGGAGGTCCTCGAGGAGGGTGGCGTAGACCGACCGGAAGTCGGTGGTGAACCTCAGGTCGCCGGCGTCGAGGTCGGTGAGGCTGGGCTCGTCGCCGTAGAAGCCCCCCTTCACCCGGGAGCCGGCGATGAACATCGGGGCGGCGGTGCCGTGATCGGTGCCCCCGCTGGCGTTGGCTGCCACCCGGCGACCGAACTCGGAGTAGGCGGTGAGCACCACACGCTCGGCGGTGGCGTGGCCCTCGAGGCCCTTGAAGAAGCCGGTGACGGCCTCGTCGAGGTCGCCGAGCAGGCCGGCGTGGGTGTCCTTCTCGTTGGCGTGGGTGTCGAAGCCGCCCAGGCTCACCCCGTAGACCCGGGTCGGCGAACCCGCCTTGATCAGGCGGGCGACCAGGTCCAGCTGGCCGACCAGCTCGTTGCCGGCGCCGGCGCCCTCGAGCGACGTGACGCCGTTCGCCCCCTCAGCGTCCTCCTCCGCCGGCGGCTGGGCGGCGAGCAGGTCAGCGATGGTGCGCTCGACGGTGAGCAGGTCGGCCCCGGACTGGGCGACCCGGGCGGCCAGCGGCGACGCTCCGGCCGTCGGCTCGGCCACCTTGGCGAAGGCCGATCGCACCGCCGCTCCTCCGGGGAGGCTCAGCCGTCCCGTCGGCACCGCCGCCCCTGCCGCCCTCTCCCCCCCAAAGGCCCGGGGAAGGGTGCCGCCCACCGAGATCGCCCGCAGCGGGTCGGTTCCGGTGGCGTCCAGCCAACGGCCGACCCAGCCGGTGGCCACCCCGTCGTCGGGCTGGGCGCTCTGCCAGATGTCCATGGAGCGGAAGTGGCTGCGGTTGGGCCCCGGGTACCCGGCACCCCGTACGATGGCCAGGCGCTGGGTGTCCCAAAGGGCCTTCAGGCCGGCCAGGTTGGGGTGCAGGCCGAGTCCGTCACCCAGGGCCAGCACCTCGTTCGGCTGGTAGCCGACGGCGCCTCGCGCGCCCAGGTAGGCGCCGTCCTCGTAGGGGATGACGGTGTTGAGCCCGTCGTTGCCGCCGTAGAGCGTCAGCAGCACGAGGATGCCGCCTCCGGCGCCGGCCGGGGCGCTCCGGGAGGCCTGATCGCCGATGAGAACCTCCCACGGCTGGCGGCTGAGGGCCACCGTGGTGGCGGCGGCTCCCAGGCCACCGAGGAGGAGCTGGCGACGGCTGAGCGGCATGGTCGTCTCCTTCTAGGCCAGGACGTACTCGGGGGCGACGAGCGCCACGCTGAGCAGCGCCTTCGGGTCGTCGGCCACCTGGGCCAGCCCGGCGGCGGTTGAAGCGCCCCACCCGTCGACCGACAGCAGTCGGGCCAGCGCGGCTGGGCGCTGGTCGGCGGGGAGGGAGGCCAGGGCGGAGACGTCCGCCTTCTGGGCCACGGCGGTGGCGAAGCGGAGCCGGGTGAGGGCGAAGCTGGTGGTCAGCCAGTAGCCGTTCTGGGGCCACCCGCCCACGCTGGGCGGGGCGAACGGCTGCTGGCCCAGGCCGGCCAGGGTCGGCGTGAGGTTGGGGCCCAGGGCGGCGGACCGCAGGCCCAGCGCCCGCAGGGTGCCGGCGACGTACTCGATCGGCTGCTTGACCAGGCCGCTCCGGCTGGCCGGGGCGACGAACTCGGGGTGCAGGAAGACCGCTCGCAGCAGCTTCACGACGTCGCCGTCCCTGGCGAACCCCGGCGCCAGCTGGCCCACCACGGGGTCGTCGGGGCCGACGGGGCGGGCGAACCCGCTCCACAGCTTGGCCGTGAGGTAGGGGGCGCTGGCCGGTTGGGCGATCGCCATGCGGATGACGTCCTCGCCGCCGAAGGGGCCCGTCTGCCCGAAGATGGTCTTCGGGCCGTCGTCGTGCTGGGCGGCCACCAGGGCGAACACGCCGGTCTGGCGCCTGGTCTGCCAGCCGGTAAAGGCCCGGGCCGCCTCCTTCACGTCACGTTCGGCGTAGCTGCCGATCCCGAGGAGGAACAGCTCGAGCAGCTCGCGAGCGAAGTTCTCGTTGGGGCTGGCCCTGCGGTTGTCCCTGGCGTCGAGCCAGACGAGCATGGCCGGGTCCTTCGCCACCGCCTGGGCGAGCGCCTCGAAGCTGCCTGCGCCGAGAGTCCGGAAGATCTCGTTCTGGCGGAACATCAGCGCCGGCTCCTTGACCTTCTTCACCGAGGTGGCGAAGTGGTCGTGCCAGAACAGCGTCAGCCGCTCGCGCAGCGGTGTCGTGGAGAGCACCATCCGGTCGACCCACCACCGGTCCAACCGCCGGCCGTCCTCCCGGGCCGTCGTGCGCTGGGCCTGCTTGGCCTGGCGGCGGGCCTCCTCGTCGACCGGCTTGTTCGTGACCGGCGCTGGCGTCGAGAGCTCGGGCGCCGTCAGGTCGGCGGCCGCCTGGTCGGGCGAGGTGAGGTCGAGGAGCCGATCGACGGTGGCCTCATAGCCGGCGATCACCGCAGCGTCGAGCTCGTCGGGCCGAGCCCCGAACCCGGCGCGGCGGTACAGGTGGGCGATCCGGCTCCGTGTCTCGTCGCCTGGCATGACCAGAGCCTGACCACCCCACCTGTGAGAAGGCTGCGAACTCGCGGGGAGGCCCGTGCGAGCGCGGCTGCCTTCCGAACCTCGGTTAGGGCTGTCTCTGTCGGCCGCATCATGATGCGATACGCGTAAAGTGCGGCCGGTGCGCACCACGATCGATCTTCCGGCTGACCTCCACGCCGCCGCCCGGGGCATCGCCCGGGACCGGGGCACCACCTTGAGCGTGGCCGTGGCCGAGCTCATCCGCCGCGGACTGGGCCAGCCGGGCGCAGTCGCCTTCGGCCGCAGCGAACGCACCGGGCGCCCCGTGGCGTGGGTCGGGCACCCCGTCAGCAACGAGGACGTCCGGTCCCTGGAGGACGATGCCTGAAGCCGCCACCCTCCTCGACTCCAGCCTGCTCATCGCTCTGGCCGTCGGCGACCACGTCCACCACGGGCCCGCCGAGGAGTGGTCGATCGCTCACCCTGCGCCGCTCGCCACCTGCCCGATCACCCAGGGCAGCCTGGTGCGGTTCCTGGTTCGAGGCGGCGCCTCGGGCGAGGAGGCCCGTCGCTTCTTGATCCAAGTCGTGGCCGACGATCGCCACCGCTTCTGGGCCGCCGATCTCGCCTTCGAGGCGGTCGCCCTCGGGTCGGTCGTCGGCCACCGTCAGGTCACCGACGCCTACCTTGCCGCCCTGGCCCGGGCCCACGGTGGCCGGCTGACCACCCTGGACCCCGGTCTGGCCGCGCTCCACCCCGACGTGGTCGACCTCGTGCCCACCTGAGCACGGGGCTGGGCGCGAGGTTGCCTACTCCCAGCGGTGTGTACTAGCGAGGACCCTAAGAGGACGGCGCCTGCGGATCGCCGCTGGCGGGAACGGGTACAGGACCATCGTCAACCTTGAGGAGAACGCCCAATGGACATCGTCCGTAACCCTGACGGCACCCTCGTCGTCCCCGTCCAGCAGGAACGGCAGCACGATGCCGACGGCGCAGCAGAGGACCGGTCCGCCGCCGACGGGGAGGAGGCACCTACGGCCGAGGGACCGCCCGCCACCCGGGTGCTTCACCCGGGCGAAGGGGGCTACGACGAGGCGCTGGCCGAGTGGGACCTGCAGCAGAACCCGGACAGGGCTCCCGTCGTGTCGACGGCCAGCGGCCGCCAGGAAGCCATGTCCCTGGTACATGCGGTGGCCGCCTCACCCGACCATGCCGTGGCACCGGCGCTGGAAGCGCTCGATGACCCCGGGGCGAGTGGCGAGGCGTTGCGCCACGTGCTCGTCGGCGGTGTCCACTCCGTGGAGGACTTCGCCGCCGAGGTGGCCGAGGCGGAGGGCGGCGACCCGCTCCCCACCCACCAGACGACGAAGATCATCGGCGAGGTCCTGGCCGAGCTCGACGAGTGAGGGGAGTAGCGGACCGGGCGCCACCATCGGCGCATGGACGGCGACCGGCTCGTGGGCGGACGCTCCGGGGCGTTCCCGATGGCGGCGACATGGAGCGGGTTGTCGCGCATGCCCCTGGCCGCAACGAGCGCAGCGGCCTGAAGCTCCTCACCCTGGATCAGACGCACCTCGACGCCCGAGACCTGCCATGTCACCCTCCCGCACCAATGCCTGCCAGGGTACGGCTCCGCTCCTGGTGGTGGCGGGGTGTGTTACTCCCAGCGGAAGGTTCGGGCGGCGGCAAGGGGGGTGGCCAGGGCCCAGAGGGCGAGGACGACCCAGGCCCGGGTCGGCACGGCGGTGCCGGCGCCGACCGAGGAGCGGAGGGCGTCGGTGAGGGCGGCGGCGGGGAGAGCCTGGGCCACCGCTCGGAGGGGGCCCGGGAGGGAGGCGAGGGGGACGACCATGCCGCCCAGGAGGAGCAGGACGAGGTAGAGGCCGTTGGCCAGCGCCAGGGTGAGCTCGGGCTTGAGGGCGCCGGCCATGAGCAGGCCCAGCCCGCTGAAGGCCACCGTGCCGAGGAGCACCGCAGCCACGGCGCCAACCACGGCCCCGGAGGGCTGCCAGCCCAGGGCGACGGCGACCGGCACCAGGACGGCGACCTGCACCAGCTCGACGGCCAGCACCGAGACGACCTTGGCGGCCAGCAGGCCGGGTCGGCTGAGGGGGGTGGTGCCCAGTCGCTTCAACACGCCGTAGCCCCGCTGGAAGCCGGTGGCGATGGCCAGGCTGGTGAGGCCGGTGCTCATGATGGCCAGGGCCAGGATGCCGGGGGCCAGGAAGTCGACCGGCTCGGCGACCTCGGCCGGCGTGGGCAGCACCTCGACGGTCGAGAAGAACACGAGCAGCAGCACCGGGATGCCGAGGGCCAGCAGCAGCGCCTCGCCGTTGCGGAGTGTCATCAGCACCTCGGCCCGGGCCTGGGCGCGGAAGGCCCGCATCAGGCCGCGCCCGGGCTCCGGCGCCGGGCCTTGGGCGCCCGGTCGGCCTCGGCCGCCGAGGGCTGGCCGGTGAGGCGCAGGAACACGTCCTCCAGGCGCTGGCGACCGGCACGGATGTCGGCCACGGCCACGTCCTGCTCGGCCAGCCAGGCGGTCAGCTGGGCCAGGTTGGCCGGGCTGGCCGGCGCCGCCACCAGATACTCGCCGGGCCGCTCCTCGACCACCGCCCCGCCAACGGCCCCGCCGATGGCGGCCACGTCGAGCCCCGCCGGGCCCCCGAAGCGGATCTCGGCCGCGCCTCCGGAGCGGGCCAGGACTGCCGGCGACCCCTCGGCCACCACCCGCCCGCCGTCGATGATCACCACGTGGTCGGCCAACCGCTCGGCCTCGTCGAGGTCGTGGGTGGTGAGCAGCACGGTCACACCGTCGTCGCGCAGGCCCCGGATCACCTCCCACAGCACCCGGCGGGCGGCCGGGTCCAGCCCGGCCGACGGCTCGTCGAGGAAGGCGACCTCGGGGCGGCCGACCAGGGCCAGCGCCAGCGACAGCCGCTGCTGCTCGCCGCCGGACAGGCGCCGCCACGGGGTGCCGGCCACCTGGCCCAGGTCGAGTCGGTCGAGGAGCTGGGCGGGCGGAACCGGGTTGGCGTAGTACGAGGCGAACAGGCGGAGGACCGAGCCCGCCGCCATGGTCGGGTACACCCCGCCCCGCTGCAGCATCACTCCGATCCGGGGCACCACCTGGGCCCGGTCGGCGATGGGGTCGAGGCCCAGCACCCGCACCGTGCCCGAGGTCGGCCGGCGGTAGCCCTCCAGCGCCTCGACCGTGGTGGTCTTGCCCGCCCCGTTCGGCCCGAGCAGGGCCAGCACTGTCCCCGCCCCCGCCGCCAGCGAGATCCGGTCGACCGCCGTCCGATCCCCGTACCGCACCACCAGCTGGTCGACGAGGAGGGCGGCCACGTTCGCCGAAGCTAGGTGACCCCGGACGTCCGCCCCCGTCGACGGCCCAGCCTCGGCCGGCCCTCCTGACCTTCCGGCGCGCCAGCTGGCGTCGTCGGGCTGGGGTGTTTTGGCGCGCCAGTTGGCCGGGTGTGCTGGCGCGCCAGCTGGCGTCGTCGGGCTGGGGTGTTTTGGCGCGCCAGTTGGCCGGGTGTGCTGGCGCGCCAGTTCGCCAGGTGTATTGGCGCGCCAGTTGACCGGCAGGTTTCTGCTGCCAGCTCGCCGGGGTGGCCGCAGTACCCTCCCCGCCCGTGCTCGACGTGCGCCGGCTTCGCCACGATCCCGACGGCGTCAGCGCCGACCTGGCCCGACGGGGGATCGCCGCCTCTGAGGTGAAGGCCCTGGTCGACCTCGACGTGGCCGTGCGGGGCGCAGCGCAGCGGCGCGATGAAGCCAGGGCCAAGGTGAAGCGCCTGTCGAAGGCGGTGGGCGCGGCCCGCAAGACGGGTGACACCGCCACGGCGGAGCGCCTCCAGGCCGAGAGCCGCCTCCTGGGCGAGCAGGCGGGCGAGGCCGACGCCGGGGTGGCGGCGCTGGAGGAGGAGCTGTGCCAGCTGCTGCTGGTCACCCCCAACACCCCCGACCCCGACGCCCCTGACGGAGCCGGCCCGCAGGACAACCGGGTGATGCGCATGTGGACCCCCACCGGCGTGCCGTTCAACGAGGCGGCCTACGCCGAGTGCCAGCGGGTGCCCCACTGGGAGGTCGCCGCCCAGCATGGCCTGCTGGATGCGGAGCGGGGCGCCAAGCTGTCGGGTTCGATGTTCCCCCTGTGGCGGGGAAAGGGAGCCCGGCTGCTCCGGGGCCTCACGTCCTGGGCCCTCGACCGCCACACCACCGACGCCAAGGACGGCGCCGTGTGGGAGGAGGTGCGCCCGCCCACCCTGGTCAAGACCGCCACCATGGTGGCCACCGGGCACCTCCCCAAGTTCGAGGAGGACATGTACCACCTCGAGCGCGACGACCTCTGGGCCATCCCAACGGCCGAGGTGCCGCTCACCTCGCTGGCCCGCGACGAGCTGCTCGACCCCGCCACCCTGCCGCTCAAGCTGTGCGCCTACACCCCCTGCTTCCGCCGGGAGGCAGGATCGGCCGGGCGGGACACCCGGGGCCTGCTCCGCAGCCACGAGTTCGACAAGGTCGAGCTGATGGCGGTGTGCGCCGCCGAGCAGGCGCCCGCCCTGCAGGCCGAGATCCTGGCCCGGGCCGAGGGACTCCTCCGCGACCTGGGCCTGGCCTACCGGGTGCTCGACCTGTGCGCCGGCGACCTGGGCTTCTCCTCGATGCGGACCTTTGACCTCGAGGTGTGGAGCCCCGGCGTGGGCAGCTGGCTCGAGGTGTCGTCGGTGTCGCGCTACGGCGACTACCAGGGCCGTCGAGCCGGGATCCGCCACCGGCTCGACGGCGGGGGCACCGCCGTCGCCTCCACGGTGAACGGATCGGCCCTGGCCTGGCCCCGGGTGGTGGCGGCCCTGCTCGAAGCGCACCGCCAGGAGGATGGCAGCGTGCGCATCCCGCCCCCGCTGCGCCCCTGGGTGGGGGGCCTCAGCCGCCTGGGCTGAGGGCGGCGCAGGCTCGGCACACCCCGGGCAGGGCGAAGTGGCGGCCGTTCACCACGAAGCCGTACCCCTCGGCCAGCTCGGTGCGCAGCGGCGCCACCACCGCCTCGGGCACCTGCACCACGGCCCCGCAGCGATCGCAGACCAAGTGGTGGTGGCGGTCGTCGGTCAGGTGGTACACCGCCCGACCGTGGCCCAGATGGACATGCTCCACGACCCCCGCCTGCTCGAGGGCGTCGAGGGTGCGGTAGACCGTGGAACGGTGCACAGCAGGGTGGGAGCGGTGCATGGCCTCGACCAGGTCATCGGCGGTGACGTGGTGGTCCTCGGCCTCCACCAGCGCCCCCACCAGGGCCCGCCGGGCCGCGGTGACCCGGGTGCCGTCGGCCCTCAGGTGCTCGAGGATCGCCGCCGCCCGCTCCACCGCCCGAGGCTCCCACACCCCACGACCCTGAAAGGTCATGGGGCCCTGGGCTTCCCGCTCCGTGGGGCCGCTCGGGCCCTGGGCTTCCCGCTCCGTGGGGCCGCTCGGGCCCTGGGCTTCCCGCTCCGTGGGGCCGCTCGGGCCCTGGGCTTCCCGCTC
>JBBPYZ010000077.1:0-6708 GCA_038199465.1 Acidimicrobiales bacterium
ATACTGCCGTCACACCGTTGAACGCCGGTGGGGCTGAGGTGCGACCACCCAACGTTGGGCGGCCACTATGACGATCAAGGAGAGTTATATGAGCGCAGTTACTAGTGAGCTGACCACCGCAGAGCTCGAGGGCCAGGTTGGCGAGCTTCTCCCCGCCCGCGAGGAGATGCGGTTCACCTTCAACCGCCGGTTGAGCATCAACAACATCGGCCGCCAGTCCGGCAACACCTTTGCCGAGGGCCAGGTCGTGTTCGGTTCCGCCACCACCAACACCACCATCACCACCACGATCACCCGCATCACCGCTTAGTCTTCGGCGGCCGGGGGATGACGCTTGGCGTCGTCCCCCAGCCGTTTTTGGCGTCCGGGCCCATGACGAGACATTGACGGTGCATGACTGATCTGCTGGAGCGTGAGGATCCCGACGTTGCCCCCCGGCTGGGCGACGGGGTGGAGTTGCTGGGCGAGTACCAGTCCAGCGGCTTCCTCGAGCAGAAGTTCCTTCTTCGCCGCCCCGACGACCAGGTCGTCCAGGTGTCGCACCTGCTCTACCTGGTGGCCTCCAAGCTCGACGGCCAGCGCCACGTCGACGCCATCGCTTTCGAGGTCAGCCAGGAGTTCGGCCGAGGCGTCAGCGCGGCCAACGTGGCGTTCCTCCTGGAGCAGCGCCTAGAACCGCTCGGGCTGTTGCAGCTCGGCGAGGGCGAGTCCGGCCCTCCGCCCCGGGCCACCCCCTTGTTCGCGCTTGGTCTGAAGGCGGCCTTCTTCCCCGCCGGCCTGGTGCGTGCCTGCACCCGGCCCCTGCTGTTCCTGTTCCGGCGACCCGTCGTCTGCGCCGTGCTGGCCGCTCTGCTCGCCCTCGACGTGTGGCTGTTCTTCATCCACGGCTTGAGCGCAGCCGCCCTGCAGGTGCTGATCAACCCGCTGCTGGTGGGGGTGCTGCTCGTGGTGGGGATCATCTCGGGGATCTGGCACGAGCTCGGGCATTCCACCGCCTGCCGCTACGGGGGAGCCAGCCCCGGCCGCATCGGCGTGGGTGTCTTCCTGATCTGGCCTGTCTTCTACAGCGACGTCACCGACACCTACCGCCTCGGCCGGACCGGACGGCTGCGCACCGACTTCGGCGGTGTCTACTTCAACGCGGTCGGGGTGCTGGTGCTGGGCGGCCTGTACGCCGTCACCGGGTTCGAGCCGCTGCTGATCGTGATGGTGTTCGAGCAGCTGGAGATCCTGCAGCAGGGGTTCCCGTTCCTGCGCCTCGACGGGTACTACGTCGTGAGCGACCTGGTGGGCGTGCCCGACCTGTTCGGTCGCATCGGACCCATCCTCAAGAGCCTGGTTCCGGGTGCCGTCCCCGGGCCCAAGGTCACCGAGCTCAGGCCCCGGGTCCGGGTGGTGGTCACGGCGTGGGTGGCGGTGACGACGGTGCTCATCAGCGGCCTCCTCGTGTTCTTCGTCGTCAACCTGCCCGCCTGGGTCCGAGCCGGGGTGGACTCCTTCTCCTTCCGCACCAGCGAGGTGTCCCGGACGCTGAACGAGGGCGACTACCTCGGCACCGCCCTCAGCACCGTGCAGGCCGCGATGCTCCTGGTCCCCGCCCTGGGGATGGGCCTGATGGCCAGCAAGCTCCTCAAGCTGCGGCGCACGGTTCAGGCGGGGCGCGCCACCGCCTCGTCAGGGCAGTCGCCTCAGGGGGGGCCCGAGGCGGCGTTGGCGCCGGCGACGCCATGGACCAGCTCGACCGGCACCGGCCGCGGCCTCGCGGTGCTCCTCGGCGCCGCTGCGGCCCTCGGCCTCGGCGTCGCCCAGGTGCAGGCGCCATGGGTCTACGCCCTCATGGTCCCGGCCGTCGTGTCGGTGGGGGTGCTGTGGGCCGTGCTGCGCTGGACGGCCACGAACGAGCCGGGCGACCGGATCGTCGCGCGGTGGACCTACGGCTCCTTCCTGCTGCACCTCGCCGTGAGCCTGGGCATCAGCGCCTCGGGTCAGGCGGCCCGGATCTTCGGCGGCGCCGCCGATGCCTCGCACCTCAGCGCACTGGCCATCCTCCGGCACTGGTCAGACGGCACGGCGTTGCCCAGCTTCGCCCCCGGCGAGGGCGGCTTCTCCTACGGTCTGGCCCGGCTCTACCAGCTCGTCGGCCCCCACCAGGTGGCCGGTCTGGCCCTCGTCGGCTTGTGCTCGGCCCTGGCGGTGGCACTCGTCGCCGACACCACCCGGCGCCTGTTCGGCTCCCGGGCCCGCCTGGCCGTCCTGCCCCTGCTGGTCCTGCTCCCGGGCTTCCTGATCTGGACCTCGCAGCTGCTGCGTGAGGCGCCCGTGCTTGTCGCCCTGGCCCTGGCGGCGAACCTGGCCGTCCGCCTCTCAGAGCAGATGAGGCTGGGTCGCCTCGTCATGCTCGGGGCCACCGTGGCCGCCCTCTTCGTCCTGCGCCCCGCCATCGCCTACGTCGCCGCCGCCGGCCTCCTCGTCGGCCTGGTCCTGGGCGGCCGCCACGTGGCCGCCGGCGTGGCGACCGCCGCCATGCTGGCGGGCGTCGTCGCCGTGCTGGCGCTCGGCGGCGCAGTGGGGGGTACCGGCTACGAGCGCACCGCCGCGGTCCAGCTGGCCGAGACCCCGCGCTCCAACCTCGGGGCTGCACCGGCGCCCGACGCGTCCACCACCTCGGCCCACGTCGCCGACCTGCCGAGCGAGCTTCCCCAGTTCCTCCTCGGTCCCGGCTCCCCCCAGGCCAACAGCGCCCGCCGGGGGCTTGGGGTCGTCGAGGCCTTCTCCGTCTGGTGCCTGGTGCCGTTCGTGGTGCGGGGGCTGAGCCGAGCACGCCGACTGATCGGCCGTCGGGCCGCCTTCCTCCTGGCGCCTGCGCTCGCCTTGACCCTCGCCCTCACCCTGCTCATGGGCGGGTCTGAGACGCTCATCCCCGATCGTCTCCAGGTGCTGGTTCTGCTCCTCCCCTTCGCTGCCTTGGGTCGGGTGCGGCGGATCCTCCCGACCACGAGCTCGACGACCCCGAACGGGGCCGGTCCAGCACTGGCGGCCGTCGCACCGCACCGCGAGCTTCAACCCGTCTAACGCAGTCAAGCCCTGAGGGCTTGGGTTCCGGTCAGGACCGTGGCCTCCTTGCCTCGGGTAGAGTTGCCTCGCATGCCTCAAGGCGCTGACGACGCCTCCCTCCGGCACCAGTTGGGGATCCTGCGACGTCGGTGGTTCGTCGTGGTGCTGTTGGCGGTCCTCGGTGGTGGCGCCGCGGCGGGGCTGACCCTGGGCAGGCAACCGGCGTACCAGGCCGTGGCGTCGGTCCGGGTGCCGACGCTGTCCGACGAGGAGCTGGTGGCCGGCGACGCCGTGGAGAGCCAGCGCACGGTGGCCACCGAGGTCGAGGTGCTGCGCTCGACGCGGGACGCCCTGGAGGGCACGCTGGGCGCTGGCGTGAAGGTCGTCGTCGAGCGCCGAAGCCTCTCCGACGTGGTCGACGTGCGAGCCACGTCGGGCACGCGTTCGGGAGCTGTCGATGCAGCCACGAAGTTCGCCGAGGAGTACGTCGATCGCCGAATCCGCCAGCGGGTCGGCGCCGTCGACGCAGCGCGAGAGCAGGTCGAGGAGAAGATCGCCGAGGTCACGACGCAGCCCGACGAGCTGACGTCCCTGCAGGATCAGCTGGGGCGCCTCGACGACGCCGCGCTTGCCACCGCGAGCGCAGCCGAGGTGGTGTCGAGGGCGGAGCGGGCGGATCAGGTGTCGCCCAGCCCCCTGCGCAACGGCGCCCTCGGGCTGGGGGGCGGCCTGATCCTGGGGTTGGGCCTCGCCCTCTTCCTCGACAAGGTGGACGACCGGCTGCGCCGCTTGGAGGATCTCGAGGCTGCCGTCGACCTGCCCGTGGTGGGGGTCCTGCCCCGGGTGTCGCGCCGGCAGCTCGACCAGGGCGCCCTCGCCGTCCTGGTGCCGGGGTCGCCGTCGGATGAGGCCTACCGGACGCTGCGGACCAACCTTCAGCTGCTGACGGGCGGGCGGCCGATCAGGTGCCTGCAGGTGGCGAGCCCGACGTCGAACGAGGGCAAGACGACGGTCGTCACCACCCTGGCCGCGTCCTTCGCCCAGGCTGGGCAGCGGGTGATCGTCGTCGACTGCGACCTCCGCCAGCCCAGGGTGCACGAGGCCTTCGGGCTGCCCAACGAGGGCGGGCTCTCGTCGGTCCTGCTCGGTGAGCGGGCCCTGGGTGACGCCATCACCACCCTTGACGACCAGCCCCGCATGGTCGTCCTCACCGCCGGTCCCGTCCCGCCCAGCCCCACCGATCTGCTCGCCAGCGAGCGGGCGGGTGCGGTTCTGGCCACGTTGCGGGCCAACTGCGACATCCTGCTGGTCGACGCACCATCGGTGCTGCCGTTCCCGGACGCACGGATCGTCTCCCGCCACGTCGACGCCGTGCTGCTCGTGGCCCGACCCATGCGCTCGACCAGGCGAGAGGTCGCCCGGGCCTACCAGCTGCTCACCCAGGTGGGAGCGCCGATCGCCGGCACCGTGCTCAGCGCCGTCCTGCCCGACGGGGGTGCCCACATGGCCGCCCGACCGCCCGCGGGCGCCCGACCCGAGCGGCGCAAGCCGCGGCGGCGGCCTGTGTCCAAGGGGGTCGAGCTCCCCCGGGACCTCTAGGAGGAGGTTCCTGACGAAGCGTTTCCTCCACCGGGCTACGCTCTGGCAGCGAGGACCGATGCCCATGGTGACCCGAGCGCCCGACAGCGCAACGACCAAGCCCGAGGTCGGCGTTCGGAGGAGCTGGGCTCTCCGGCACGACCGCACGCTCCGGCCTTGGCTGGCGCTGGTGGCGATCGACGCCGGAGCCAGCGCCGTCGCCTGGGCGCTGGTGCTGGCCACGTCGCACCTGGTGCTGTCCAGCGGCCATGCTCTGACCCTGATCCTGATCGGGGTGGCGACCACGCTGGGCTCGAACGCCGGCCGCCAGCTCTACCGCGAGCACGTGCGGCGGGTCCTGTCGGTCGAGCTCAGCGGTGTCGCCCGGGCTGCGTTCGTGACCGCGGTCGCCGTGGCCGTGGGCGCCGGCCTGCTCGGCGAGGAGCTGGGACTCGGCGTGGCTGTGCGGGGCATGATCGTCAACGCCGCCCTCCTGGCCTTGGCCCGCTGCGTGGCCCGGGCGGTGGTGCGGGCGGCCCGCCGGGCCGGCCGGTTCCAGCAGCGGGTGCTGCTGGTGGGCGAGTCGAGCGTCACCGCCCACCTGGCCGAGGAGCTGGTGCGACGGCCCTCGGAGGGCTACCTGGTGGTCGGCGCCGTGGGCGACGAGCGGGCCCACCGCCTCCGGGCCGTGGCCTGCCCCTACCTGGGGCCACTCGACCAGATGGAGCAGGCGCTGGAGGACACCGGCGCGACGGGGGCCATCGTGGCCACCGACGGGCTGGGCCGCAAGGACTCCACCGAGGTGGTGCGCCGCCTCGTCGATGGTGGCATCACCGTCCAGCTGGCCGGAACGCTGGGCCTGCACCACCGTCGGCTGCGGGCCACGGCCATCGGCCACGAGACGGCCTTCTTCGTCGAGCGGGTGGCCCTCACCGGGCCCCAGCGCACGGTCAAGCGCGGCATCGACATCGTCGGCGCCGTCGTCGGCCTGGTGCTGGGCACCCCCGTCCTGGCCGTCGCCGCGGTGGTCGTGCGCTGGCACGACGGCGGCCCGGCCTTTTTCCGCCAGGCCCGGGTCGGCCTGCACGGCGAGACCTTCGTGATGCTCAAGCTCCGGACGATGCGCACCGACGCTGAAGCCATCCGTGCTGCGCTGTCCCCCGGGGAGCGGGCCGACGGGCCGCGCTTCAAGCGGGCCGACGACCCGCGGGTGACCGGGCCGGGCCGGTTGCTGCGGGCGGCCAGCATCGACGAGCTCCCCCAGCTGTGGAACGTCCTGCGGGGCCAGATGAGCCTGGTCGGGCCCCGCCCCGCCCTCCCGAGCGAGGTGGCGCTGTTCGACGACAACATGAACCGGCGCCACTCGGTGCGTCCCGGGGTCACGGGGCTGTGGCAGGTGGAGGCCCGGGACTCCGAGCGCTTCGAGGACCTCGAGCGCCACGACCTGTTCTACATCGAGAACTGGTCGGTGCTGCTCGACCTCGCCCTCCTGAGCCGCACCTTCGGCGGGGTCATCGGCCGGGCCTGGCGGCTCGGCCGTTCCGAGCAGGGCGGCGGCTGGTGAGCTTCCAGAGCCTGCAGGACCGGCTGGACGACCTGCAGCTGTGGTTCGCCGAGCGCCGGCCCCGGGTGGACCGCCGACGGTCGTCGTCCGGCGGGCATGGGCCCCGGCTGGATGCCCTGCGCGACCGGGGCGACGACCTGCGCGCCCGCTGGGCTGGCCTGCCCGACCGGGGCCGGGTCATGGTCGCCTCCAGCGGGCTGGCCTCGATGGCCATGGCCGCCGTCGCCACGCTCGTGGTGCTGAGCGGCTCAAGCTGGCCGCCGCCGGCCACCCCCACCACCGACGTGCGGGTCGAGCCGTCGCCCACCGGGACGCTGCCACCCGTCGAGGCCGATGGCGAGGCGCTCCCGCCCGCCATCGAGCCGCCGGCCGAGCCCCCAGCGGCACCGCCGCTTCCCGGCGACCCGCCCCTGCCCGCCGACCCGGCCACCCCCGGGCCGAGTGACCCGGCCGGAGTCGGCGCTAGCCCAGACTCGGCCGATCGGCCCTCGTTCGGCGGCCTGCCCGGCGAT
>JBBPYZ010000078.1:0-3396 GCA_038199465.1 Acidimicrobiales bacterium
CCGGTGCTCATGGTCGACGGCGACGTCCCGGCCGGCCTCCGCCTCGATCCCCGCACGGTGCTGCACCGGCGGGACCTCCCCGACGACGTCCTGTGGGCCCGGCCCCTGGTGGCCGACGCACTGGCCGCCGCCGGCTACCAGCTGTGCGACGAGACGACCCTCTACGCCACCCCGGTGGCCCTCCAGGCCCTCGGCCTCACGTTCTCCGAGTGGGACCTGTGGGGCTTCGGCATCGACGAGGCCTTCACCGCCCTTCGGGTCGCCGCGGTGGGCGAAAGGTGGGACCCTGTGCTAGCAAAGATCACGGTCGACCCGGGGAGCACATCATGAAGATAGGCATCGTGGGCACGGGGGGCGTGGGCAAGACCACGCTCTCGGCCCTGATCTCGAAGACCTACGCCGAGCGGGGCAAGCGGGTGGTGGCGATCGACACCGACTCCAACCCGAACCTCGGCATGTCCCTGGGTCTCACCCTGGAGGAGGCCGAGGCGATCCCGGTGATCCCCCGGCGCCTGGTGATCGGCACCGACCCGGGAACCACCCCCACCGACCTGCTCGCCGAGTACGGGCGGTCGACCGAGTCGGGGGTCCGGCTCCTGTCGGCCATGCGGGTCGACCAGGCCGGCGCCGGCTGCACCTGCAGCAGCCACGCCTCGGTGCGCCGCATCCGGGGCGCCGCCCTGGCGGAGGAGGCCGACATCACCCTGGTCGACATGGAGGCCGGCCTGGAGCACCTGAGCCGGTCCGGCGGGACGCTGGCCTACGCCGATGTGCTGGTGGCCATCATGGAGCCGAGCCGCAAGTCGGTCATCACCGTGGCCCGCACCGTGGCCCTGGCCAACGAGCTCGGCATCGCCCGCACCGTGGGGGTGGGCAACAAGGCCCGCCTGCCGGCCGACAAGGAGTTCTTCGAGCGGCTGTGCGCCGAGCACGGCGTCGAGCTGGCTGCGGTCATCCCGTTCCACCAGGACGTGGTGGATGCCGACCGGACCGGCACCGGCCTCGATCAGGGCAACGGCGCCGAGGTCCGAGCGGCCGTCTCCGGCCTGCTCGACTTCCTCGACAGGGTGCCGGTCGGGTAACGGCTGATGCCCGAGACCGGGCAGCTGTTCGCGGTCACCACCCGCTCGCGGCTCAAGGGCCCGTGGTTCTTCCCGGCCATGATGCTGGCGTCAAGGCGCATCCGCCGACAGCTGCAGAGCTCACCTGACGTCGTCCGCTGGGCAAGCGTGATCGCCACACCCACCGAGTTCTGGACCATCACGGTCTGGCGGACCCGCCACGACATGCACGAGTTCGCCCAGTCGGGCGCCCACGACGAGATCATGTGGCGCTTCTCCAAGTGGATCGAGTCGTTCTGGCTGATGCGGTGGCGTCCGGGGCCGAGTGAGGTGGGTGCGTGGGACGGCCTGTCGCTGGCCCAGCCCGAGCCCGATGTGATCCCCGGCACCGCCCTCGGCCGACCCCAGCTGCGCCAGGCACTCGAGTACCTGCCCCGGTTGCGGGCGGCCACCGACGCCTCGGGCCGCGCCACCTACGAGGCCAGCCCCGCGGTGCGCAAGCAGCGGGCCGAGGTGGCCGGCGCCCGGGCGGTCGTGGTCTATGTCCACTCCGGCGGCATCCGGCGTCGGGCCGGGCTGCGGGCGCTGCGGCGCCTGCGGGCGGGCATGAGCGACGACGAGCAGCTGCTGCGGGCCGTGGTCGGCTTCGGCAAGTCGGGCGACGCCTACCTCCTGACGGTGTGGGAGGGCCCGGTCGGCGCCGGCCGGGTCCTCGATTCGCCCGTCCTGGCCGAGGTGCTGCGACGCTGGCCCGACTCGGGGTGGGCCAACGAGTGGCTGCCCGAGAACGAGTTCGGCCACTGGGACGGGCTCCGGCTCCGCCGCAACCGCAACAAGCACGGCCTTCGGGTCCCCGAGGCTGCCCGGGCTGCGGCAGACCTGCCGACCAAGGGAGACAGCAGATGAAGCGTCGGTCGAACGATGATGATCGGGCCCAGCTCGAGCAGGAGGCCATGGCCGAGCTGGCCCGCCAGGCCGGCCAGCCCCCCTCCCGGCCGTCGATGCCGCGCTCGCGTGGCGGCGCGTCCCCGGCCTGGGGGATCGGCACCTCGCCCGTTGCGACCCCTGCGCCCGAGCCGGCGTGGAAGCGCGCCAGAGAGCGGCCCCTGCCGGAGCCGGCGTGGGAGGCCGACGAGGCCGACGAGGCCGACGAGGATGCCGAGGAAGCGTGGGAGGAGGACGGCTGGGAGGACGACGAAGGCGGCGATGAGCCCATCGGCCTGCTCGGGGTGCCGCTCGACTACGACGCCACCGGCATCGCCCTGCAGCAGCTGGCCGAGCGCTCGAACATCCGCCGGCCGGTGGGCGCCGTCTCGGGCGTCGACCCGACCGACGCCGAGCGCGTGCGGGACCGGGCCATGGCCCAGTTCCTCGACCGCCAGAAGATCCGGGCCCGCCAGGACGCCGAGCTGGCCGCGGCCCGGGAGGCGGCGAACCCGGCGCCGAAGGCCCCGGCGAAGCGGGCGGCCTACCCGCCGCTGTCCCCGGGCCTGTCGGCCAAGTCGCTGGTCATGCAACCCGTGTCTGCGCCGCCCCTGAACCGCCTCCCCTCGGCAGACGAGGCACCGGATGGCGCGCCGGCGGCCCCGGCCGGGGGAGCCAGGCCCAAGAAGGCGGCGACCAAGAAGGCGGCAGCGACCAAGAAGGGGGCGACTAAGAAGGCGGCAGCGACCAAGAAGGGGGCGACTAAGAAGGCGGCGGTGACCAAGAAGGCGGCGGTGACCAAGAAGGCGGCGGTGTCCAAGAAGGCGGCAGCGACCAAGGCTGGAGCGGCAAAGGCGGGTGCGGCAAAGGCCCGTGCTCCCAAGGCGGCCCGGCCCGCGACCGAGCCCGCCGACCCGGCGCAGGGATCCGAGGTGCCTGGCACGACCGCGGCCGCCTCCAAGCCGGCCAGGAGGTCGCTGGGCACCCGCGGCCGTTCCGGTCGAACGTCGGCCGCCGACCGGTCGAAGACGGCCATCGACGAGGCCGCCCAGGAGATGGCCTCGGCCGGTGCACCGCCGCCCACGATGGACGAGGTCGACGTCGCCGGGACGTCCGCTCCCAGCCCGGCGACCCCACCGGCGCCCGGCCGGTCCCGGATCGGGACCAGGGCCCGCCGCCGACAGGCCTAGCCCTGGCCCCAGCGGCTAGGGGGTTGTGGCCATCACCCGGTCGACCAGGGCGCTGACCGCCCGCACCGCCGCCGAGTCGGGGGCGGCGTCGATGGGAGCCAGGCCGGCCTTCTCGGCGTCGGCCAGGGCTTCGTCCCAGGGGATCCCGGCCACCACGGGCAGGCCGGTGGCGGCCTCGACCCGGGCGATGTCGGCGTCCTCGCGGACCTTGTTGGCGACGA
>JBBPYZ010000079.1:0-9943 GCA_038199465.1 Acidimicrobiales bacterium
CACGACACGTTCTGGGACTTCGTCTCGCTGCAACCTGAGAGCACCCACATGCTGATGTGGGTGATGTCGGACCGGGCCATCCCCCGCTCCTTCCGGACCATGGAGGGGTTCGGGGTGCACACCTTCCGCCTGGTCAACGCCGCCGGCCAGTCTTCGCTGGTGAAGTTCCACTGGAAGCCCACCGCCGGCATCCACAGCCTGGTGTGGGAGGAGTCCCAGAAGCTGGGCGGCATCGACCCCGACTTCCACCGCCGGGACCTGTGGAACGCCATCGAGGCCGGGGCCTTCCCCCAGTGGGACCTCGGCGTGCAGGTGATGCCCGACTCGCCCGAGCAGACCTTCGAGGGCATCGACCTGCTCGACCCGACCAAGATCGTCCCCGAGGAGCTGTGCCCGGTCCGGCTCGTGGGCCGCATGACCCTCGACGCCAACCCGGCCAACTACTTCGCCGAGACCGAGCAGGTGGCCTTCCACCCCGGCCATCTCGTCCCCGGGATAGACCTGACGGACGACCCGTTGCTGCACGCCCGCCTGTTCTCCTACCTCGACACCCAGATCACCCGTCTCGGAGGCCCGAACTTCGCCCAGCTGCCGATCAACCGCCCGGTGGCACCGGTCAACGACAACCTCCGTGACGGCTACGGCCAGCAGGCCGTGCACACCGGACGCACCGCCTACTCGCCCAACACCGTCGGCGGGGGGTGCCCGTTCGCCACCGGTGACGCCGGCTACGTCCACTTCCCCCAGCCCGTCGAGGGGATCAAGGCCCGGCGCCGGCCCCAGTCCTTCGACGACCACTTCAGCCAGGCCACCCTGTTCTGGAACAGCCTGAGCGCACCGGAACGTGAGCACGAGGTCGGCGCCTTCTCCTTCGAGCTGTCCAAGGTGGCCGACCCGGCGATCGTCGAACGCATGGTGGCCAACCTGGCCAACGTCGCCGCCGACCTGGCCGACCAGGTGGCCGCCCACCTGGGTCTCAGCGCTCCCGTGGGCGACCCGTTCGTCGACGTCGGCAGCTCGCCCGCCCTGTCGATCGCCCCCGAGGAGTCGGGACCGATCAAGGGCCGGGCCGTCGGGGTGCTCGTCACCGCCGGGTTCGACTCAGCAGGGGTCGCCGCTCTCCGCAAGGCGCTGGAGCGGGCCGGCGCGGTGCTGCACGTCATCGCCCCTCACGGTGGAGCGGTCAAGGGCACCGGCCGGACCGCGATGACCGCCGATGCGACGGTGTTCAACGCCGACTCGGTGGTCTATGACGCCCTGGTCGTCGCCGGCGGGACGGGGCCGCTCGACCCGAAGTCGGCGATGATGGTGCAGGAGGCGTACCGCCACCACAAGACCCTGGCGGCGTGGGGCTCGGGAATCGAGGCGCTCCAGGGCGTCGGGGTGGCCGAGGAGGCGGCCGGCGTCATCACCGGCCCGAAGGTGGCCAAGCCCTTCAACGACGCGTTGGTCGAGGCCCTCGGGTGGCACCGCCACTGGGAGCGCTGAGGCTGCCGGGGGCGGCGGCGGCCGCCCCCGCGCTCACAGCGACTGGCGCAGGAGGTCGCTGGCCGACTCGGCCAGGCGCTTGGCCATCGGGCGGGCCTGCCATCGGGCCAGGTCGAACTCGTCCGAACGCTCCAGGTCGTCGAGGAAGTCCTGGGCCAGCTCGCCGACGACCTTGGGGTCGCGCACGGCGAGGTTGATCTCGTCGTCGAGGCCGAGCGAGCGGTGGTCGAGGTTGCTGGACCCCACGTTGGCCCAGCCGTCGGCGATCAGGACCTTGGCGTGCAGCATGGTCGGCTGGTACTCGAAGATGCGCACGCCGGCCGTGAGCAGCGGCCCGTAGCAGCGCTGGCCGACCTGGCGGACGACCTCCTTGTCGATGTTCGGTCCGTTGGTCAGCAGGCGCACGTCGACCCCCCGGCGGGCGGCGTCGGACAGGAGCCGCACGAAGGCCTCGCCCGGGGCCAAAAAGGCGGTGGTGACCCACAGTCGCTCGGTCGAGGCGGCGATGGCTGCGTTGAACAGGTGGAGGGCGGCGGTGCCCCCGGCCTTGGGCGAGCTGCGCATCACCTGCACCTCGACGTCGTCGTCGAAGCCCTTGACCTTCGGGTAGTGCTCGGCGCTGAGGACCGACTTGGTGGCCTCGAGCCAGTTCTCGGAGAAGCCGCCCACGAGGTCGAGCACGGCGGGGCCCTCGACGCAGACGTGGGTCTCCCGCCAGTGGTCGGGGTCCTCGGCGTCGCCGCTCCACACATCGGCGATGCCGACCCCGCCGGCAAAGGCGATGCGCCCGTCGACGATCAGCAGGCGGCGGTGCATCCGGTTGTTCAGCTTGTGGACGGTGTGCCACTTCGGGGGCCGGAAGTAGGCGACCGTCGCCCCCGCCTCCTCGAGCGTGCGCACCGTCGCCCGGTCGAGCTTGGCCGAGCCCCAGCCGTCGAGGACGACGTTCACCTCGAGCCCGGCCCGGGCCCGCTCGGCCAGGGCGTCGGTGAAGGCGGAGGCCACCTCGCCCGGCCAGTCGATGTAGGACGACAGGTCGACCGTGGTGGTGGCCGAGGAGATGGCGGCCAGCATCGCCGGGAACGTCCGCCCCCCGTTGCGCAGCACCTGGACCCGGTTCCCCGAAGAGACCGCCGCCCCGCTCACGGTGGTGAGCAGCCGGTTGAACCCCTCGCCCCCGGGCGCGGGCAGCTCGCCGAAGTCATAGGTCGTCCGGGCGTTGCGCCGGTACTTCGCCGTCCCGTAGGCGTAGACCCCGAGAAGCCCGGCAACGGCTGGCAGGGAGGCGGTGCGCAGGACGCCCCGGGCGACGGCTCGCGCTGCGCCGTGGCGCGCTGGGACGAAAGGCACCGGCATCAACTACCCCACCGACGCCCGATCGGAACAGCCTGCAGCGACCGGGGTCACCGCCTTGGCACACCGGTGGCCGAAGGCCTACCATTCCCCAACTGTTAGGACGACCGAAGAACTGGACCTGCACATGGCCACGACGGGAGCGGGAGGCACAACGTGATCAGCGACATCCTGAGCGGCAACTTCCTCATCGGCCTGCGTGAGGGCCTTGAGGCGGCCCTCGTGGTCAGCATCCTCGTGGCCTACCTGAAGAAGACCGGGCGCACCGACCGGCTTCCGGCCCTGTGGCTCGGGGTGGGGAGCGCCATCGGGCTCAGCCTGGGCGTGGGCGCCCTCCTGGTCTTCACCAGCCGCGAGCTGTCGTTCAAGGCCCAGGAGACCTTCGGCGGTGTGATGTCCATCATCGCCGTCGGCTTCGTGACCGCCATGGTCTTTTGGATGAAGCGGAACAGCCGCACCCTCTCCGGCGACCTCAAGGGCAAGGCCGACGCCGCCCTCACCGGCGGCGCCCTGGCCATGGCCTCCACCGCCTTCCTGGCCACCGGCCGCGAGGGCCTGGAGACCGCCCTGTTCCTGTGGCCCTCGCTCAAGGCCACCGGCTACGACGCCGCCCTCGGAGCCATCCTCGGGATCGTGAGCGCGGTCGTGCTGGCCTACCTTTTGTACCGGCGGTCGATCCACCTCAACCTGGCCGCCTTCTTCAAGGTCACGGGCGCCGGCCTGGTCGTGGTGGCCGCCGGCGTGCTGGCCTACGGCCTGCACGACCTGCAGGAGGCGGGCGTGCTGCCCGGCATCGCCAACCAGGCGTTCGACGTCTCGAGCGCCACGCCCCCCTCGTCTTGGTACGGCAGCCTGCTGAAGGGCATCTTCAACTGGCAGCCCGACCCGACCTGGCTCCAGGTGGTGGCCTACCTGGCCTACCTCGTCCCGGTGCTCTACCTGTTCCTGCGGCCCACCGGCGGGGGGCCAGTCACCAACCCCGAACCCGTGGCGCCGCCCGCCCGGGTCGCGGCTGATCCCGACCGTCACCCGACCCCTTTGGAGATCCCGTCATGACCCGTCCCGCCCGCCTCCGCGCCGTCAGCCTCCTCCTCATCGGACCTGCGCTCCTCGTCGCCTGCGGCAGCAGTGACGGCTCGGATGCGTCTGGCACCGTGGAGGTCGTTTCCACCGACAGCGCCTGCACCCCGGCCACCACCACCTTCGCCCCCGGCAAGGTGAAGCTCTCCATCAAGAACGCGGGGTCCTCGGCCACCGAGCTCTACGTGTACGAGGATGGCAAGGTCCTCGCCGAGGTCGAGAACGTGGGACCCGGCACCAGCCGCAGCCTCAGCGCCGAGCTGGAGGCCGGCAAGGACTACGAGCTGTCCTGCAAGCCGGGCGGCACGGAGATCAAGGTCCCGATCAGCGTCACCGGCTGAGGGCCGCCCCCCCCACATGCGGCGCCTCCTGAGCGGCCCAGCCCCTCCGGCGGACCCGGTGGACCTCCACGGGGCGTACGCCTGGCCCGAGGTGCGGTGCCTGCGGGCGAACTTCGTCGCCACCCTCGACGGGGCGGCCAGCGTCGACGGGCGCACCGCAGGTCTGGCCACCCCCGCCGACCAGGCCGTCTTCTCCCACCTGCGGGCCACCTGCGACGTGATCCTGGTCGGGGCGGGCACGTCGTCGGCCGAGCGCTACCGGCCGGCCCGGGTGCCGGTCGCCGTGGTCAGCGCCCGCCTCTCGCCCTCGCCCGACGAGCGGCTGTTCACCCCGGGCGTCGGCACGGCCCCGCCGTTGGTCCTCACCTGCGCCTCCGCCCCCGGCGACCGGAGGGCGGCCCTGTCCCGCTCCGCCGAGGTGGTCGACTGCGGCGACGAGGTCGTTGACCTCGCCCTGGTGGTGGCCGAGCTCGAGCGGCGGGGCATGCGCCGGCTCCTGTGCGAGGGCGGCCCCCGCCTCTTCGCCGACCTCCTCGCCGCCGACCTGGTCGACGAGCTGTGCCTCACCATCACCCCGCTCCTCACCGCCGGCGCCGCCCCACGCATAACCGAGGGCCTCGGCCTGATGCCCCCCGTCGCCGCCCGGCTGCTCTCCGCCCTGGAGGAGGAGGGCACCCTTTTGCTGCGCTACTCCACCGGCTGAGGCGCCCCGACCCCGGCCGGCGGTGAGGAGGCGGCGGCGACCGAGGGAAGGCGGTTGAGGTGGTCGATCAGCTGGCGGAGGCGGCCCGTGGACAGCCGGTCGAAGGGGAAGGCGAGGCGGTGCCGGTCCAGGCTGTCGCCCTCGGCCACCTCCTCGGGCGCCGGCCCCACCAGCTCGAAGCCGCCGAGGCCGGGCACGCAGATGTCGGCAAAGACCGCGTCGAGGGCGGCCACCTCCTCGGGTGTGGGCTCGACCTTGAGCCGCAGCACCAGGCGGTCGCCCACGTAGCGCAGCGAGGAGTACGAGCGGTAGAAGCCCAGGATCTCCTCGGCGGCCACGTCGACCGAGTCGGTGACCCGGTACAGCGACAGGTCGACCTCGCCCACCAGGTTGCGCTTCACCACCTCCTCCTCGACGAAGCGGCTCCAGCCCTCGAAGTAGGTGCCGCCGGGAACGTCGAGCAGCACCACCGGGGCCGGCTCGGCCTTGCCCGTCTGCAGCAGGGTGAGCAGCTCGAAGGCCTCGTCCAGGGTGCCGAAGCCCCCGGGCAGCACCACGTAGCCGTCCGACTCCTTGATGAGCATCAGCTTGCGGGTGAAGAAGTACTTCATGGTGACCAGCTTCGGGTCGCGGTCGATGAAGGCGTTGGCGCTCTGCTCGAACGGGAGGCTGATGTTGACCCCCATCGACAGCTCGAGGCCGGCGCCCTCCATGCCCGCGGCCATGATCCCCGGGCCGGCCCCGGTCACCACCATCCAGCCGGCCTCGGCGATGCGGGCCGCGCAGGCCCGGGCCTGGTCGTACTGGGGGTCGTCGGGGAGGGTGCGGGCCGAGCCGAACATGGTGATCTTGGGCCGGTCCCGGTAGGGGCGGAAGACCCCGAAGGCCCGCCGCATCTCGGCCAGGGCGGCACTGGTGATCTTGAGGTCGAGCTTGTCGTGGTCCTCCTGGGCCAGCAGGGCCACGGTGTTCAGGCACTCGGCCACCAGGTGGCGGTTGACGCCCGGCTGCAGCACGTCGAGCAGGTCCCGCACGACGGCGTCGACGGCATCGTCGCCGGTGGTGCGGGGGGCGCGCTTGGACATGGGGGAGCCAGGTTGGCACGCCCTCGCACGGTGCGACGAGCGCCGCCGTCAGGCCGGCTGGGCCACGCGGCCGTAGAGGGTGGTGCGCTGCTCGAGGGTGCGGGGGCCGGGGAGGCCGTCGAGGACCGAGGCGAAGGAGGCCTCGTCCATGGTCTGGCCGTGGGTGGCGCCGGCCGCTCGGCTGATGTTCTCGTCGAGGAGGGTGCCGCCCAGGTCGTTGCAGCCCGAGCGCAGCAGCTGGCGGGCGCCGCCCAGGCCCACCTTCACCCACGATGCCTGGATGTTGGGGATGTGGCCGTCGTAGGCGATGCGCCCCACCGCGTGCATCAGCAGGGTCTCGCGGAAGGTGGGGCCGCGCCGGGCCTGGCCCTGCAGGTAGATGGGGGCGGCCATGTGGACAAAGGGCAGGGGCACGAACTCGGTGAACCCGCCCGTCTCCTTCTGCAGGTCGCGGGTGACGACCAGGTGGCGGGCCCACGAGCGGGGCTGCTCGATCGACCCGAACATGATGGTGACGTTGGAGCGCAGTCCCACCGAGTGTGCGGTGCGGTGGGCGTCGAGCCACTCGTCGGTGGTCACCTTGTCGGCGCACAGCACCCGGCGCACCTCGTCGTCGAGGATTTCGGCCGCCGTGCCCGGCAGGGTGCGCAGGCCGGCGTCCATGAGGCGGCGCAGGTAGTCGGCCAGCGGCTCGGCGTTGCGCCTGGCGCCCTCGGTGACCTCGAGGGCGGTGAAGCCGTGGATGTGGATGCCGGCCGAGGCCAGACGGACGGCCTTGATGACCTCGAGGTAGTAGTCGCCGTCGAAGCTGGGGTGGATGCCGCCCTGCAGGCACACCTCGGTGGCGCCCAGCTCGACCGCCTCGGCCACCCTGCTGGTGATCTCGTCGAGGCCGAGAAGGTAGGGGGCGCCCCGCAGGTTCAGGCTGAGGGGGCCCTTGGAAAAGGCGCAGAACCGGCACTTGAAGGTGCAGACGTTGGTGTAGTTGATGTTCCGGTTGGAGACCCAGGTGACCACCTCGCCCACGGCCCGGCGCCGCAGGTCGTCAGCCACCTCGCACACCGCCACGACCTCGGGGCCGCGGGCGGAGAACAGGGTGGTCAGCTCGTCCTCGCCCGCCTCCTGGCCCAGGGTGACGCCCGCCAGCACCTCGGCCACCGGCGAGCCGGCTCTGGTGGCCGCCGGTCCGGGAACGAGGGGGGGAGGGGCCACCTCGCCGCCGCTGACCCAGCCGTGGTCGCGGGCCAGGCCCTCGGCGTCGCTGGCCTGCAGCACCCTGGTGCGCACCTCGGGGGCCAGCCACCGGGCCGGGTCGAGGACGTAGCGGGGGTGGGCGGTGAGCCGGGGGGCCAGGGCGAAGCCGCGGGCCTCGGTGATGGCCCGGAGGCGGTCGAGCTCGGGCCAGGGACGCTCGGGGTTGACGTGGTCGATGGTGACGGGCGAGACGCCGCCCCAGTCGCCGATGCCGGCGTCGAGGAGGCGGCCAGGGTCGTCGCTGAGGTTGGGGGGCGCCTGGACCACCACCTCTGCGGGCAGCACCAGCCGGGCCAGGGCCACGGCCCGCAGGTGGACCTCGGCGGCCGCGGCCGGGGCGGCGTGCATCGCAGTGCCCGCCTTGGGCAGGAAGCCCTGCACGATCACCTCCTGCACGTGGTCGTGACGGCGGTGGCTGGCGGCGATGGCCAGCAGCGCCTCGAGCCGGTCGGGCTCGTCCTCGCCGATGCCGACCAGAATGCCCGTGGTGTAGGGGATGGCCAGGCGGCCGGCGGCCTCGAGGGTGGCCAGCCGCCGCTCGGGGGCCTTGTCGGGGGCGCCGCGGTGGCAGGCCAGGTCGCCCCGGAGCGACTCGAGCATCATCCCCTGACTGGGGGCCACCTCGCGCAGGCGGGCCAGCTCGGCCTCAGCGAGGGCGCCGGGGTTGGCGTGGGGCAGCAGCCCGGTCTCCTCCAGAACCAGCCGGCACATGGCCACGAGGTAGTCGACGGTGCTGGCCCAGCCGTGTTCGCCAAGCCAGGCCCGGGCCGCCGGGTAGCGATCCTCGGGGGCCTCGCCCAGGGTGAACAGGGCCTCCGAACAGCCGGCGGCGGCACCGGCCCGGGCGATGCGGAGGACCTCTTGGGGCGGCAGGTACGGGCTGGCCAGCCGGGCCGGGGCCTTGGAGAAGGTGCAGTAGCCGCACCGGTCGCGGCACAGCTCGGTGAGGGGCAGGAACACCTTGGGCGAGTACGTGATCCGGCTGCCCGAGGCGGCATCGCGCACCGCCGCCGCCCTCCCGAGCAGCTCGTCGGTGGGCAGCCGGAGGAGATCGACCACCATCCTCGGCACCCTAGGGGTCGGTGCCGGTACCAACACGTCGAGCGCTACCAGCGCAAGGCCCGACCTCAGCGCGACCTGTCACGAACTGCAGGACATGACGCACTGGCCTCCCGCCTCGGCCCCGACTGTCAGGGCGACCTGGCACGGGGTTGGTGACGAGCGCGCTGACCTGCGGTGGGCCTCGCGTTGTTGGCGTTGTTAGTGTTGCTGTTGTGGTTCGTGGGGTTGTTGTGGTCGCCGTGATCGCGCTTTCGTCGTTCTCGCTGGCCCCGGCGGCGTCGGCCGAGCCCGCTGACCCGGCCACCGCGCGCGACCAGGTGCGCCAGGACAAGGCGGACGCCGCGGCCAAGCTGCGGGCGGCCGAGGCGAGCGACGAGGAGCTGACTGACGCCGTCGACGTCCTCGGGGGCGCCGAGCGGGCCGCCCTGGGGAAGGCCCAGCAGGCCACCCGCGCCCTGCAGCGGGCCGAGGCCGAGGTGGCCGAGGCCGAGGGGGCGCTCTCCCGCCAGCGCCGAGCGGTGGTCGAGCGGGCTGTGCGGGCCTACGCCCAGCAGGGCCGGGTCCAGGTGCTGGCCGGGGTCGGTGGGCCCGAGGACGCCGCCCGCCGGCTGGCGTTGGCCAAGGTGGTCCAGGGCCGGCTCGTCGATGCTGTCGACTCCAGCCGGGCCGCCGTCGGCGACCTGACCCGCCGCCGCCAGCAGCAGTCGGCGGCGGCGAAGCAGACGGCCCGGGCCCTGCGCAGGGTGATCGACGCCCGGACCCGCACCAGCAAGGCCCAGGCCGACCTCGACCGCCGCATCGACGGCCTCCAGAAGGAGGTCGACGCCCTCGACGCCGAGGAGTCCGAGCTGAGCCAGCTGCTCGCCACCCGCGCCAGCCGGGCCGCCGTGGCCCCGCCCGACCCGCCGACCCGACCCGGTAAGAGCGGGGCGCCGGGCGGCGGCACCAGCTCAAGCGGCTTCGTCTGGCCGCTCGTCGGGCGTTTGACCAGTCCCTTCGGGCCCCGCTGGGGCCGTATGCACCAGGGCCAAGACATCGCCGCGCCCACCGGCACCCCGATCAAGGCGGCCAAGGCCGGCCGGGTCCTCAAGGCCAGCGGCGGCGGGGGCTACGGCAACCTCACCCTGGTCGACCACGGCGGCGGCTTCGTCACCGCCTACGCCCACCAGTCGCGCTTCGGCACCTCCGAGGGCGCCCAGGTCCAGGCCGGCCAGGTCATCGGCTACGTCGGCAACACGGGCAACTCGACGGGGCCCCACCTGCACTTCGAGGTCCGGGTGAACGGGGCCCAGCGCAACCCACGTGCCTACCTGCCCTAGGACCCCGGGGAGCGGGAAGGGCTCGGGTGCGTCGGTGGCCACCGATGGTCGCGTGGGTGGACCGACGCTCCACCTGCCCGGCCGGGTGCTCCGCCCTCAGCCGGCGGCAGCGGCGGCGTCGACCAGCCAGGTGACGCGCGGGGCTCGGATGCGGTTGACCGGCAGGTCCTCGCCCGCCTGCGCTCGGGCGAACGCCTCCCGCTTCTCCTCGCCCTCGACCGTGATCAGGACCAGCCGGGCCCGGGCGATCGCCGAGAA
>JBBPYZ010000080.1:0-3830 GCA_038199465.1 Acidimicrobiales bacterium
CTTCGACGAGGTCGCCGTCACCCTCCTCGGGCCAGAGGGCACGCTGGCCGGCGGCCACTGGCCCCGGGCCATGCTGGCCAGCCGGTCCCACACCATCTGGGGCGGGACGGCCGAGATCCAGCGCAACATCGTGGCCGAGCGGGTGCTCGGCCTCCCCCCGTGACCAGGAGGCGCCATGACCAGCAACAGCACCGACGAGGGCTATGAGGAGATCCTCACCGACGACGACGGCACCGTCGCCACCATCACCCTCAACCGGCCCGATCACCTCAACGCCTGGACATGGCGCATGGGGGCCGAGCTCGACCACGCCATCGCCGCCTTCGACGCCCGGGACGAGATCCGGGCCATCGTGGTCACCGGGGCCGGGCGCACGTTCTGCGCCGGGGCCGACCTGGGCGGCGGGACCTGGTCCTCCACCGGCGACCGCCGGGCGGTGCGGGAGCGCTACGCCACCGACGGGCGCCAGCCCCACGAGCGCAACACCCCGATCATGGCGGCGATGCAGGGGTCGGCGGTGGGGGTGGGGCTCACCATGGTGACCGAGTGGGACATCCGCATCGCCTGCGATGCCGCCAAGTACGGCTACGTGTTCAACCGGCGGGGCGTGGTGCCCGAGGTCGGGTCCCAGTGGCTGGTGCCCCGGCTGGTGGGGGCGTCCCGGGGAATGGAGCTGCTGCTCACCGGCCGGCTCTTCCGGGGCCGTGAGGGGGCCGACATCGGCCTGTTCTCGGCCGCCGTGCCCGGCGACGAGGTGCTCGACCACGCCCTGGGGATGGCCCGGGACATCGGCACCAACGTGGCCCCGGCGTCGGCGGCCATCGTCAAGCGCAACGTGTGGCGGTCCCTCGCCGAGGACGACCGGGCGACGGCCCGCCGGCGGGAGGACGCCCTGTTCGGCTATGTCGCCTCCCAGCCCGACGCCGAGGAGGGCGCCATGGCCTTTGTCGAGAAGCGCGACCCGGACTGGAAGCTGGCCAAGAACACCGACTTCCCGAGCGACCTGTTCGACCGCTGAGCGAAGTTGTGCGTGTCCGGCGTCGGAAACCGACGCGTCACACGCACGACCCGGGGGCTCTCGCAGCAGGGGTAGGTTGAGCCGGTGACGGTCGACAAGGGCGACGTCTCCCTGCACGGCCACCGGGTGGTGTACCGGGTGGCCGGTGACCTCACATCCGGCGCGCCGGTACTGCTGCTGGTGCACGGCATGGCGGGAAGCTCGGCCACCTGGCGGGATGTGCTGGGCGGCCTCGGCGCCCGCTACACGGTGGTGGCACCCGACCTGCCCGGCCACGGCGAGTCGGACAAGCCCCGGCAGGACTACTCCCTCGGCGCCCAGGCCAACGCCCTCCGGGACCTCATGGTGGCCCTCGGGGTGGACCGGGCCACCGTGGTGGGCCACTCCCTCGGCGGGGGCATCGCCATGCAGCTCGCCTACCAGCACCCACAGTTCTGCGAGCGGCTGGTGCTGGTCTCCAGCGGCGGCCTGGGGCCCGAGGTCTCCTGGATGCTGCGGGCCCTGGCCCTGCCCGGCGCCGAGTACCTCATGCCGGCACTGTTCTCGTCCTACCTCCGCGACGCCGGCAACAGCGTGAGCCGCCGCCTGGCCCGCTTCGGGATCCGCTGGCCCCACGTGGAACAGGAGTGGCGGGCCTTCGTCTCCCTCGTCGAGCCCGAGAGCCGGCAGTCCTTCGTGCGGACCCTGCGGGCGGTGATCGACACCGGCGGGCAGTCGGTGAGCGCCCACGACCGCCTCTACCTGGCCGTGAACCTGCCCACCCTCATCGTGTGGGGCGAGCGGGACCGCATCATCCCGGTGGCCCACGCCTCCGCCGCCCACGAGGCCGTCCCCGGCAGCCGGCTGGTGATCTTCGAGGAGTCCGGCCACTTCCCCCCGTCGGAGGAACCGGGCCGCTTCGTCGAGGTCCTCAGCGAGTTCATGGACAGCACCGAGCCTCTCCAGCTCGACGAGGCCCAGTGGCGGGAGATCCTCACCGGCGGCCCCGGCCTGGCCGGATCGGGATGAGCGACCCCGACCGACCCAACCCAGTCCTGTTCATGCCCGACCAGCTCCGGGCCGACGCCGTGGGCTGCTTCGTCAACCCGCTGGTTCCCAGGAGCGGGGGCTGATGGCCGGCGACGACGTCGTCTTCGCCCCCGATCCGGCCGAGGACACCCGCCGGCTCGAGTTCATCCCCGCCGACCCCCAGGGGGCCACCAGGCTGACCCTCGAGGAGGTGCAGAGCTACAACGAGCACAGCTTCCTGGCCCCGGCTGCCGGTGTTCAGCGCCGGGGAGGCGGCGGGCATCCGGTCCTACCTGGACGGGCTGCTCGACGCGGTGGTGCACGCCGATGACCGCCGCAACAGCTACTCGATCAACATGTACCACATGGTCTGCGCCGGCCTGTATGACCTCATCCTCACGCGACGCCACCTACTGGCCCTTCACCCCGACGAAGTCGGTGACGGCCTGGCTGGCCATCGACGACGTCGATGCCGGGAACGCGGCCATGGAGTTCGCTCCCGGCAGCCACCGCCTCGGCCCCCTCCCCCACGAGAGCCTGGCCCTCGACGGCACCCGCGTGCTCGACCGAGCCGTGGTGGACCCGGACCGGTTCGCCGACCGCTACGTCAACGCCGTGCCGGCCGGGTCGATCTCCCTCCACAACGACCTGTTGCTCCACGGGTCCCCGCCCAACCACTCGTCCCGCCGCCGGGCGGCGCTCACCATCCGCTACACCGCCGCCGAGGTGGAGGTGGTTCCGGGCTGGGAGTCGTGGCAGAAGCCGGCCCTGCACGGCCGGGGCAATCCTTCCGGTTGGCCCCATTGGCACCGCCCCGACGGCGAACAACCGGGGAAGATGGCCTCCTTCACCGGGATCTTCGATGGCAACCCGCCCGACGCCGGCTGAGGTCGGTGGCGTGGCTGACGGTGACGGCGCCGACTTCCCGCCGGGGCGGTGGCACGGCCGGTTCGTGTGGACCGCCGGCGGCAACCCCAACCGGCACCAGGTGGTGCTGCTACGGCGCCGGTTCGACCTGGACGCCGTGCCTGGCCGCGGCCCGGCCCGGGCCTTCGCCGACGCCCGCTACGCCTGCTGGGTCAACGGCACCGAGGTGTCCCGGGGCCCCATCCGGTCCCAGGTGCGGCGCAAGTACTACGACCCGTTCGACCTGGCCCCCCACCTGCGGGTCGGCGCCAACGCCGTGGCCATCATGGCCCTGCCCTGCCGGCGGGATGGTGGATGAACCCGGCGCCCACCCTGTTCGGCTACAACCCCCTCGACTTCGGTGCCGTGGTGTTCGAGGCCCGGGTCGGGGACCAGTGGTGGACCACCGACGACTCCTGGCGGGCCTCCACCGGCGACGCCTGGGGCCAGGCCCGGCGGGACTTCCTGGCCCCCTCGCCCGACGAGATCCTCGACGCACGGGAACTGCCCGCCGGGTGGCGGGAGGTCGACTTCGACGACTCGGCCTGGCCGGCGGCGGCCACCCTCACCCCCGTCCACGCCGGCCACCACCGCCTTGACCAGCCGCCCCTGGAGCCGTTCGGCATGCTCGTAGCCCGCCCCCTCGGCGCCCTCGGCGGGGATCGGGTCACGCCCCGGTCGATCACCGTGCGAGCCGGCGCCGGTGCCGATCCGCAACTGGGGCCGGTGGACCAGGTCGTCGCCGACGAGGCCACCGTCGACCTCGACGGCGCCGCCGGCGGCGTCATCGAGCTGGGCCAGACCGTCGATCCCGGTGACGGAGTGTCCTGCGTGACCGCTGACTTCGGGGGGGTGGTGTGCGGGGGGCTGGGGCGGGGCCTCGGCGCGCCCGGCCGCC
>JBBPYZ010000081.1:0-4373 GCA_038199465.1 Acidimicrobiales bacterium
CGCTCAATAGGCTGGCCGGCGTGCCTGACGAGCGACCTTCCCTGTTCCTGCTGCGCCACGGGGCCACCGAGTGGAGCGAGTCCGGGCAGCACACGGGGCTGACCGACATCCCGCTCATCGAGCAAGGTGAGGAGGAGGCCCGGGGGCTGGCGCCGCTCCTGGCCGGGCGGTCGTTCGCCCTGGTGCTGTCCAGCCCCCTGGCCCGGGCGTGGCGCAGCGCCGAGCTGGCCGGGCTCACCGACATCCAGACCGAGCCCGACCTGCTCGAGTGGCACTACGGCACGGTGGAGGGTCGCACCACCGCCGAGATGCGAGAGGACGAGCCCGAGTGGACCGTCTTCCACGGTGAGATCCCCGGGGGCGAGACGGCGGCCCAGGTGGGCGAGCGGGTCGACCGGGTGATCGCCCGGAGCCGGGCGGCCGGCGGCGACGTGCTGGTCTCCGGCCACGGCCACTGCCTGCGCATCCTGGCCGCCCGCTGGATCGGGTTGGAGCCCCGGGCCGGCCGCCTCTTCCACCTGGCCAGCGGCACCCTGTCCGAGCTGTCCTGGGAGCGAGAGCAACCCGTCATCAAGACCTGGGGCCAGCAGGCCCGGACGTCCTAGCGGTGCCCTTCGCCGAGACCACCGCCCGGCTCTGGGAGGACGACATCCTCCCGGCGCTCACCGAGTACATCGCCATCCCCAACCTCAGCCCGGCCTTCGAGCCGGAGTGGGCGGCGAAGGGCCACATGGTCGACGCCGTCGAGCTGGTGCGGGCCTGGTGCGCGGCCCGGCCGATAGACGGCATGACCGTGGAGGTGCACGAGCTGGGCGGGCGCACGCCGGTGATCGTGGTGGACGTGCCGGCGCGCGGGGCGGGCGGGCCGGCCGACGACATCGTCCTGCTCTACGGGCACCTCGACAAGCAGCCGCCCATGACCGGCTGGCTCGACGGGCTCGGCCCCTGGACCCCGGTGCGCCGGGCCGAGCGGCTCTACGGCCGGGGCGGGGCCGACGACGGCTACGCCGCCTTCGCCTCGCTGGCCGCCATCGAGGCCGTCCGGGCGGAAGGGGCCAGCCACGCCCGCTGCGTCCTGCTGATCGAGGCCAGCGAGGAGTCGGGCAGCCCCGACCTGGCCGCCCACGTCGAGGCCCTGGCCGCCCGGCTCGGCTCGCCGTCCCTGGTGGTGTGCCTCGATTCGGGGTGCGCCACCTTCGACCGGCTGTGGGCCACCACCTCGCTGCGGGGCCTGGCCGGGGTCACCGTCACCGTGCGGGTCCTGAGCGAGGGCGTCCACTCCGGGGCGGCGGGGGGCATGGTGCCGTCGTCGTTCCGGCTGCTGCGCCAGCTTCTCGACCGGGTCGAGGACGCCCGGACCGGGGCGGTGCTGCTGCCCGAGCTCCACGCCGACATCCCGGCCGACCGGTTGGCCGAGCTGACGGCAACCGCCACCGAGCTGGGCGGCGGGGGGGCCACGTTCCCCTTCGTGCCCGGCGTGGTCGCCTCCCACGCCGGCGAACCGGCCACCCAGCTGCTGGCCCGAACGTGGCGCCCGGCGCTGGCCTACATCGGCGCCGACGGGCTGCCCCCCACCGGCCAGGCCGGCAACGTGCTGCGCCCGGCCACCACCCTCGGCCTGTCCTTCCGCCTGCCTCCCACCGTCGACCCCGACGTGGCCACCGACGCCATCGAGCGGGCCCTCACCGCCGACCCGCCCCAGGGGGCGCAGGTCACCGTCGAGCGCGACCACGCCGCCGCCGGCTGGGCCGCCCCCGCCTTCGCTCCCTGGCTCGAGCAGGCGCTCGACCAGGCCTCCCGGGCGGCGTGGGGCCAGCCGGCCCGCACCATCGGCGAGGGGGGCTCCATCCCCTTCATGGGCATGCTCGGCGAGCGCTTCCCGGCCGCCCAGTTCGTGGTCACCGGCGTGCTCGGCCCCGGCACCAACGCCCACGGCCCGAACGAGTACCTCCACGTCCCCTACGCCACCGCCCTGACCGGCGCCGTCGCCCACCTCCTCGCCTCCCACGCAGGCCGCTGACCACATCCGAGAGCCCGCACCGCCGAGGTCGCAGCTCCTCAGAGGTGCTGGCGGGGTCATTTCCGGGGCGGCCCGTGACTCTGAGGAGCCAGGGCACCGGGAATGGCCCTACAGTTCCTCAGAGGCGTCAGGTGGCGGCAGCGGAGGTTAGACCGGGGCCCGTCAGGCGGCCGGCGGCAGGGCCCGGGAGCGGGCGGCGTGCAGGCTGGGGGGCTCGCCCATCAGGGCTCCGAGCCCCCGCACCAGGGCCCGGCAGGCGGCGACCTCGACCAGTGAGGGCGCGCCCACGCCCCACAGTCGGCGAGCCCAGGGCGGCAGGCAAGCCACGGCGCCGGCGAAGAGCACCCGGTAGGCGGGCAGCACCGCCGGGGCCAGGCGCACCTCCTCGAGGAAGCGCCACGCGGTGCGGGCCTGCTCGCCCACGGCCAGCTGCGGACGGTACCGGTCGAGGGCGTCGCCGAGGTCGGCCCACGAGCGGGGTGGGGCCGGGTCGCCCAGCGCCTCCGCCACCCTGGCCACCTCTCCCACGTAGTGGTCCAGCTCGTCGACGGTCATCGGATCGGCCCCGAACCGCCGGTGGGCGCCCGCGAAGGCGGCGAACTCGGCCACGTGGATCCAGTCGAGGAGCTCCGGCTCGTCGGCGGAGTAGGGCCGGCCATCAGGGGCGAGGCCGCTGACCCGGGTGTGCACCCGGCGCACCGTCGAACACGCCCGCTCGGCCTCACCGGCCGTGCCGTAGACGGTGGCCCCCATGAAGGCCGCGGTGCGGCGCAGGCGGCCGAGGGGATCGGTGCGGAAGTCGCTGTGGTCGGCCACCCCGGCCATGGCCCGGGGGTGCAGGGCCTGCAGCATGAGGGCGGCGATGCCCCCGACGAACATCGACGCGTCGCCGTGCACCCGCCAGGTGGTGCTGGCCGGGCCGAACCAGCCGACCTCTCCCGTGGACACCACAGCCGGTGCGGCGGCCGAAGTGGCCGAGCCCCGGAACAGCCGGGCCATCGCCTCGCGCACCGCAACCTGGGCCAGGGGCGCCACCGCCCGCCCGGCGATGCCCGCGGCCAGGCCGAGGGCGGCCTCGGCGGGGGTCGGGGTGGGCGGTACCCAGAGCGTGCGCGAGGCCACCGCGCCACGGTACCGACGGGCACTCGCCTAGACCTACCCTGAGCAGATCCTCCCGCTTCGCGCATTGCCGAATCGTTTCGGCCGCCAGCGGGCCTGATCGCAGGGATACCGTTCGGCCATGACGAAGCCGGGGTCGTGGTCGACAAAGGCGTGACCTCCGGGCCGGCGAGCCCGCTGTTCGTACCGCCTCCTCAGGACACCGGTGCCGAGCCGGACGGCCAGCGCGACGGCGATCGGTCCGGTCAGCCGCTCGTCGAGCTGCGGGCCGTCACGTCCTCGTTCGGTCCGCTCCAGGTCCTCCACGGCATCGACCTCAGGGTCCACCGGGGCGAGGTTGTGGTGCTCCTGGGCCCGTCCGGCTCGGGCAAGTCGACGCTCATCCGCTGCATCAACGGGCTGCAGCCGGTCGACGGCGGCCAGGTCCTGTTCGACGGCCGGCCCATGCCGCGCGAGGGCAAGGCGCTGGCTCGGCACCGGGCCGACGTGGGCATGGTCTTCCAGTCCTTCAACCTCTTCGCCCACAAGACCATCCTGGAGAACTGCACCCTGGGCCCCACCAAGGTTCGCCGCATGGCCAGGGCCGAGGCCGCGAAGGGGGCCCGGGTGCTGCTCGAACGGGTCGGCATCGCCGACAAGGCCGACCGCTACCCCGCCGAGCTCTCGGGCGGCCAGCAGCAGCGGGCGGCGATCGCCCGGGCCCTGGCCATGGAGCCCAAGGTGATGCTCTTCGACGAGCCCACCTCGGCGCTCGACCCGGAGATGATCAGCGAGGTGCTCGACGTCATGGTCGGGCTGGCCCACGAGGGCATGACGATGGTCGTGGTGACCCACGAGATGGGCTTCGCCCGCAAGGCGGCGCAGCGGGTGGTGTTCCTCGAGGACGGCAGCATCGTCGAGGAGGCGCCGCCCGAGCAGTTCTTCGCCAACCCCCGCACCGAGCGGGCCCAGAGCTTCCTGTCCAAGATCCTGAGCCAATGACTCAGATGCTGAACGTGCCGAGCCAACCATGCAAACCCAAGCCCCTGAACCTGAGGAGAACCATGCGCAAGAGACTGCTCCTGGCCCTGCTGTGCGTCGCCACCGTGCTCGCCAGCTGCGGCAGCAACGACGAACCATCCGGAGGGGCGACGGGCACCACCGGGACGACCCCTGCCACCTTCCCGGCCGGATCGACGATGGATGCCATCCAGAAGAAGGGCAAGATCGTCATTGGCACCAAGTTCGACCAGCC
>JBBPYZ010000082.1:0-4217 GCA_038199465.1 Acidimicrobiales bacterium
CGCCCGGGCCGCCATCGCCGACCTGGCCGTCACCACCGACCTGATCGTCGGGTTCCCCGGCGAGACCGACGCGGACGCCGAGCAGACCCTCGAGGTCGCCGCCGCCGCCGAGTTCGACAGCGCCTACACCTTCTTGTTCAGCCCCCGGCCGGGGACCGAGGCGGCCGCCATGGCCGACCGCTTCGTCCCCGCCGACATCGTGCAGGCCCGCTTCGAGCGCCTCCACCAGGTCATCGCTCGGGCCGCCCTGCGCCGCAACCAGGCCCGGGTGGGTCGCACCGAGGAGGTCGTGGTCGAGGGCCCCTCGAAGAAGGACCCGACCGTGCTCACCGGCCGCACCCGCCAGGGCAAGCTCGTCCACTTCGCCGGCCCGGCCGGCGCCCCCCCGGTGCGGCCCGGCAGCTACGCCCTGGTCGAGGTCACGAGCGCCGCTCCCACCTGGCTGGGCGGCCAGCTGATCGAGGTCACCGCCGGCCCCCGCCACAAGACCCGCCTCCCACTCGCAGTCGGGTAGGGGTCACACGCCCACCGCTCTAGGCGGAGGTGGAGGCGGTGCGCTCGTGGGTGGCCTCTTCGAGACGGCGGAGGGTCTCGGTGTTGCGGGAGTGGACCATGGGGTGCAGGACCGGGTTCAAGACCCTCACCGGGGCGGGGCGGGTGACGTCCTCGATCATGGTGACCTTGGTGCCACCTTCGACCGGCTCCAGGAGCAGCTCGACCCGGGCCATGCCGAGCGGGCGGCCCCGGGCCTCCAGCACCAGCCGGCGGGGGGGATCGGCCTCCAGCACCGTGGAGGTGTCCTTCACCTCCATCGGCCCCACCCCGAGGGTGTGGTGCAGTGAGCTGCCCGGCTCGGGCCAGGTGCCGTCGGCCGTGCGGATGTCCTTGGCCCCGACGACCCAGCGGTCATAGGACATGGCGTCGGCGAGGACGGCCCAGATCTGGTCGGGTGTCGCGTCGATGGTGCGCTCGTTGGTGGCCACGAGGTGGTTCGTACCCAGGCCAAGGCGCGCTAACCCTGGGTCCCCTACGGTCCCGGTCCGTGCTGTCGGTCCCGCACCTGGTGGTCGTCGGCCCCACGGCGTCGGGGAAGACGGCCCTGGCCATCGAGCTGGCCGTGGAGGCGGGAGCTGAGGTGGTCAGCGCCGATGCCCTCATGGTGTACCGGGGTGCGGACATCGGCACGGCCAAGCCCACCGCCGAGGAGCGCCGGGGCGTGCCCCACCACGGCCTCGACCTGATCGACCCGGGGGAGGAGGCCGACCTGGCCGGCTGGCTGGCCGCGGCCCGCGCCGCCCTGGCCTCGTGCGAGGAGCGCGGGGTGCCGGCGGTGGTCGTGGGCGGGACCGGCCTGTACGTCCACGCCCTCGTCGACGACTTCGAGCTGCCCGGCACCTTCCCCGAGGTGCGGGCCGCGCTCGACGCCTCGCAGGAGGAGACGTCGGCCCTGCACGCCCGGCTCGCCGCCCTCGACCCGATGGCCGCCGGCCGGATGGAGCCGGGCAACCGCCGCCGGGTGGTGCGGGCCCTGGAGGTGTGCCTGGCCACCGGTCGCCGGTTCTCCTCGTTCGGCCCGGGGGTAGCCGCCTTCCCGCCCACCGACCGCTTCCGCCTGGTGGGCCTGGCCCCCGACCCTGACCTGCTCGGTGTCCGGATCGAGCATCGGGTGCACGATCAGGCGGCCGCCGGCTTGGTCGAGGAAACGGCCCGCCTCCTCGCCACGCCGGGCGGCCTTTCACGCACCTGCCGCCAGGGCCTCGGTTACAAAGAGGTCCTCCTCCACCTCGAGCAGGGCCTCGAGCTGGAGCCGGCCCTGGCCCTAGACGTGGCCAACACCCGTCGCTTCGCCCGCCGCCAACGCTCCTGGTTCCGCCGCGACCCCCGCATCCGCTGGCTGGACGTGGCCGACGACCCGCTGACCGCCGTTCCCGCCGCGCAAGACCACTGGCGTTGAGGATCTCGCCGACCTCAGCACCGTCCGTCTCGTATTTCGTGACGTGCCGCGCTGGGTTCGGCCGTGGCATGGGGAGGTCGGCGCGCTGTGTCCTGCATTTCGTGACGTGTCGCGCTGGGTTCAGCGCGTAGGGCCGAGGCTGTGTGGTGATCGGTGGATGAAACCCGTCCACCCACGCTCCTCGGGGATGGGAGCATGGCGGGAGATGCGCCTCTTCAAGCTCCACGGTCTGGGCAACGACTTCCTCGTCCTGCTCGACGATGGGTCCTGGGGGCCTGTGGCCGCCGGGTGCGCTGCGGCGCTGTGTCGGCGCGACACCGGGGTGGGGGCCGACGGGCTGATCCGCTCGGAGCGGCTGGGCGGGGGCGCCCTCTCGTTCGCCCTGTCGAACGCCGATGGGAGCCCGGCTGAGATGAGCGGCAACGGGGCCCGCTGCCTGGGCCTGGCCGCGGCCCGGGAGGGCTGGTGGGAGGACACGGGTCAGCCGCTGGTCCTGCGCGCCCTGGCGGGGGAGCGGCGGCTCGAGTGGCAGGGCGGCGACCTCGACGAGGCGTCGCTGCGGGTAGGGATGGGACCAGTGCGATCCTTCGGGGACCCGGCGGACCGGGGACGGCGGCTCGTCGCCGACGGCGACGGCAGCTGCGGGTGGATGGTGGACGTCGGCAACCCCCATGCCGTGGCGCTGCTGGAGAGCCCGATGCCGGGGCGCGAGGAGCTGGAGGTGGTCACGACCGCCGACGCCGCCGAGGTCAACTACGAGTTCGTCGTGCGGGGGCCTGAGGTAGGGGCGGTGACGATGATCGTCCACGAGCGGGGGGTCGGCTGGACCCGGGCCTGCGGCACCGGGTCGGTGGCCGCAGCCTGGGCCGCCCACCAGCAGGGCTGGGTGGGCCGGCTGGTGACCGTGCACAACCCCGGCGGGGCGGTGCAGGTCGACCTGTCGGGGCCCGAGGCCAGGCTGACCGGGCCGGCGACGTTCGTGGCCACCGTCGAGGTGGCACCGGCCCTGGCCGGCAACCCCTCGGACGGCGCCCATGCGGGAGGCGCGGGCTCGTGACGCTCATCGAACGCAGCTTCCGGGAGCGGATCATCCTGGTCGGGGTCGTGCACCCGGGCCAGACCGAGGACGAGGTCGAGGCCAGCCTCGACGAGCTGGCCCAGCTGATCGACACCGCTGGCGCCGATGTGCTGGCCCGGGTCGTCCAGCGCCGGGACCGGCCCGACCCAGCCACCTACATCGGCTCGGGCAAGGCCACCGAGCTGCACGTCCTGTCGCTGGAGGTCGACGCCGACACCGTGGTCTTCGATGACGGGCTCACCCCGGCCCAGCAGCGCAACCTCGAGAAGATCCTGGGCCGCACCGCCATCGACCGCACCGCGGTGATCCTCGACATCTTCGCCCAGAACGCCCGGACCCAGGAGGGCAAGGACCAGGTCGAGCTGGCGCTCCTGCGCTACCGGCTGCCCCGCTTGCGGGGCCGGCGCCAGGGCCTCGACCAGCAGCGCCAGGGCGGCCTGGCCAACCGGGGCCCGGGTGAGACGGCGCTCGAGACCGACCGCCGGCGCATGCTCGAGCGCATCACCCGGCTCGAGCGCAACCTGGTGCAGCTGGGCCGCACCCGGCGCACCCAGCGCAAGGCCCGCCTGCGGGGCCGCAACCGGGCCGTATCGCTGGTGGGCTACACCAACACCGGCAAGTCGACCCTTCTGAACCGCCTCACTGACGCCGGGGTGCTGACTGAGAACCGGCTCTTCGCCACCCTCGACCCCCGCACCCGCCGCCTCGACCTGCCCGGCGGCGAGGTGGTGCTGCTCAGCGACACCGTGGGCTTTGTGAAGAAGCTGCCCCACCAGCTGGTGCAGGCCTTCCGCTCGACACTGGAGGTGGTGGGCGAGGCCGACCTGCTCGTCCACGTGGTTGACGCCGCCGCCGCCGACCCGGTGGCCCAGATGGAGGCGGTGCGCACCGTGCTCACCGAGATCGGGGCGGGAGCGGTGCCCCAGCTGGTCTGTGTCAACAAGGCCGACCTCGATCCCGAGGCCGCGGCCCGCATCGCCCGCCACAACCCGGGCGCCGTGGTGGTCAGCGGGGTCACCGGGGCCGGCGTCGAGGACCTGCTTCGGGCCGTGGGCGACCGCCTCCGCGAGCTGACCAACCCGGTCGAGCTGTTGGTGCCGTGGGACCGGGGCGACGTCATCGCTGCGGTGCACCGCGAGGGCGAGGTGCTGTCGGAGGCGCATGAGGAGGCCGGCGCCCGCATCC
>JBBPYZ010000083.1:0-11564 GCA_038199465.1 Acidimicrobiales bacterium
GTCGGCGTCGCCTCGCTTATCGGCGCCTACGGCCACTGGCGCAGCGGCCGGGTTCGGGTCGGGCCCGGGCTGGGGTTCGGCCTCGTCGGCATCGGCGGCTCCCTGGCCGGGTCCGCCCTGAACCGCCGGCTGGACGGCGACGTCCTGCTCCTCGCCTTTTCCGGGCTGATCCTCGTCGCCACCTGGCGCATCACCGCCGGCTGCCCCAGCTGCACCCGTAGCGGCGAAGCCAACGCCATCAACGAACCGGCCGACGGAACCGTCCGGACCCGCCCCCGGACCTGGGCGCCCCGCCGAGTCCTGACGATCGCCGCCGCTGGCACCTTCGTCGGCTTCCTCACCGGACTGTTCGGGGTCGGCGGCGGGTTCGTGATCGTCCCCGCCCTCGCCCTCTTCTCGGGTTCACCATGCCCGACGCCGTGGGCACCTCCCTCCTCGTCATCGCCGTCAACTCTGCCGTCGCCCTCGCCGCCCGGCTCGGAGCCGAGCCCATCGACTGGGGCACCACCCTGGCGTTCACCGCCGCAGCCGCAGCCACAGCCGGCGTCGGGGCCGGGAAACGGGTCGCCGACCGAATCGAACCTGCGACGATGCAACGGGCCTTCGCTGCGCTCCTCGTCGCCGTCGCCCTCTACACCGGCGCCAAAGCCCTGCTTGCCATCTTCTGACACCCACCACCGACGGAGAAACGAATGGACTTCACCCGCCGCATCGAGCTCGACGCCCCCTACGACGACGCCATCGGGCGCGTGAAGGACGCGCTCAAGGACCAGGGCTTCGGCGTCCTCACCGAGATCGACGTCCGCCAGACCCTCAAGGACAAGCTCGACCTCGACGTCGAACCCTTCTGCGTGTTCGGGCCGCTGTTCCGGTTGCCGTTCGTCGGGCCCCGGTTTCGGCGCGCACGACCCCGTCCAGTCTGGCTACCAAGGAACTCGAGGAACGCCATCGGCGTGCCTCCTTTCTGAAGAGGGAGGCGGTAAGCGGCACCGCGGGTGGCGGACTGAGTCGATGACTGACGTTGCGGGGAGTGCTCGTGATCACCGCAACAGCCCCGTCTACCCTGGGACAGCCTCATCGGGGCCGTCCAGGTATTGCCCTCGTCGAGACCACGGCTGAGCACGTCCGCCGCTCCCTCCAGGTCCAGCGCATGCTGGCAGCCGAGCATCAGCGTGGCCGCAAGATCCCGGAGCTGCTGATTGCCGCCGCAGCCGAGGCCAGCAACCTTGTCGTCCTCCACTACGACGCAGACTTCGACCGGATCGCCATCGTCACCAGGTCAACGCTGCCAATGGGTGGTGCCCGCCGGCTCCGTTGACTGACCCGACCAGGCCTCGCGGCCAGGCGTGACCTTGCAAACGGTCAAGAGGGCCACAGTTGGGCCACAATGCCAGGCATTGCGGTTTTCCGGGTGACGTGAACGAGCCCGCGCCGAGCCTGGGTCTCCCGCTCCGCTAGGGCGTCCTGTCCAGCTTGTCCCGCTGGCGGGTTTCGCCGGAGGCGGCACCGGTGAGAACCGGTGCATGCTCCTGATCCTGTTGATCGTCGTCATCGTGTTGCTGCTCGTCGGCGGAGGTGGTGGCTACTACAGCCGTCGCCGCCGCCTCTAGAGGCCACGTCTGATCTGAGGCGCCGCCCGCTGGGGTCACGTTGACCCCAGGACTCGTCGTTCGCAAACTCGATCAGCCAGCAGCCCTTGGCCAGGGCGTGAGCCGGGGCGGCATCGAGTCGCTGGTCCAGGGTCAGCGGCGGGTGGCGACGACCTCGAGGTACTCGGACGGGACGGCGAGGGCGCCGCCGCGGCGGGAGCCGGCGTCGTTGGCCAGGGCCTCCAGCTGGCTCCTCAGCGAGGTGCGACCGTCCTCGTCGAGGACTTCCCAGGCTCGGACCAGGGGGCCGTACAGAGTCCTGAAGGTGTCAAAGAAGTCCGCGGGCGAGCGATAGCGGAGAGTGAAGAGTCGACGGGTGGCGACGACGCCCGGCTCCTGGGCCCAGGAGCTCCTGGAGGCGGGTTTCGGTGCCCCAGACCAGCGGTGAGGGGACGCCGGGGGGCGGCGGGACGTGGCGGCGACGATCCTGAACATGCGGCCGACAAAGCCCTCGGGCGTCCAGTTGGCCAGGCCGATCCGGCCGCCCGGGCGGCAGACCCGGAGGAGCTCGGCGGCCGAGCGCGTCGGGTTCCGGGTGAACATCACGCCGAAGGTGGACAGCACGACATCGAACGACCGCCGACGGCCACCGCCGCGCCTCGTGGAGGGGTGGCGGGGCGGCCGTTCCTGACCCGCGGAGCCCAGGGGCTCGGCCCAAGCGGGTCACCACTTGCGGTAGGGGAGGGAACTTGCCGTTGTAGATGACCTTCACCCGGTCGCCCTTCGGGTCCTCGACGCGGGGTCACGCCGGGTTCTGGTAGCGGAGCTGCCACGTGCGGCCGGCGTCGACCGACTGGTGTATCGACGTGCGGTCATCCGAATCGGCGGCTGCCACGACCAGGATGTCGTCGCTGGCCAGCAGGGCCTCGGGCTGGCCGTCGACGCCGCCTTGGGCCTGCCAGGTGGCGCCGGCATCGGGGCTCTGGTGGGCGCGACCGGTCCGGTCGGCGCCCCAGAGCGTGCCGCCGGGAGCCCACGAGACGGAGACCAGGGCCGGCGCCCCGACGACCGGCAGCCAGGTCCGGCCGCCGTCGGTCGAGGCCAGCACGCCGTCGGCCCCGGCGGCGACGAGGCGCTCGACCCGGGCAGGGTCGACGGCGAAGCTGAGGAGCTTCAGGGTGGATCGGGTCTCCCATCGGAGGCCGTCGGTCGAGGCGAGGAGGCGCCCGGTGCCGGCGTCCCAGCCGTAGGTGGTGCCCTGGGAGGCGGCGAGGGCGTGGAAGTCGGCCTCGCCGGAGAGCGAGCGGTCGGACCATGTGGCCCCGGCGTCGGTCGACTCGATCAGACCGAGCCGCGCGGGCTTGCCCTGGCGGAAGCCGGCGGCATCAGGGTGGCCGCTGCCGAGGAAGCGGTTCGGGCCGACCACGGTGAAGCCCATCGTGTCCTGAGCGGTGCTCCCCACCCGCTGCACCTTCCCGTCGTCGCCGATCCGGAAGGTCCCGGTGTGGGTGGCCACCTGGAGGCTGCCGTCAGCCGGGTTGAGGCCGAGCCCGTGGACGTGGGCGATGGAGGGGGCGGCCACATCGTTGCCGCCGCCTCGGGAAGCGACGACACCGACGCCGGCTACGATGGCGGCGGCGACGAGGGCGCCGAGCACCAGGCGGGGAACCAGCGAGGACGCCGCCCGGCGGACAGGGGCGGCCGGGGGTCGGCGGGTGGTCGGGCGGGACTTGGCAGGCATGGGCCCCTTCGTTGTCGTTCGAGCGTCAGACCGGAGGAGCGAAGCATGCCAGCCTTCCGGCGCCAACCGACCGCGGCCTCCCATCTGGGCGGCCTACCGATCAGCCCCGGTCTGCGTAGCGGAAGTCACGAACGTCGGGGGCCCACTGGTCTTGGGACCAGCTGGGACCTCCCCACGCCGGACGGGCCGGGAGCCGGGTCGGGCGTTGGCGTCGTGGGTCCTTGCCGCACTCCGACAGCACGGCGTCGATCGTCCTCAACAGCTGCTCGCACCGCTCGCTGCTCGACATCGGCGCTTCTCTCTCCATCGCCCACCCGCACCCAGGCGAGACTCGATCTGTCCCCTCCACGAACCTCTTCGGCAGCCGACCTGGTCGGCTTGAGGCATTGGAGCCCCAAGACCCGGGCTTCAGGGATCGGCGATCGACGGCGCCGGCTTCACGACGGCCACCAGGCCCGCCAGCCAGAGGGCACCCAGGGTCCAGCCGCCCACCACGTCGGTGGCCCAGTGGACGCCCAGGTACAGGCGGGACACCCCGATCAGCAGGACCAGGGCGGCCGCCACCGCGGCCACGGCCCGACGGGCCCGGCGGTCGGGCAGCGACGTCATGGCGACCACGGCGAGGGCGCCCCACACCGCGGCGGCCTGGGTGGCGTGGGCCGAGGGGAACCCATAGCCGGGGGCCGAGGCCACCACCGGGCCGATGGCCGGCCGGGGGCGGACCACCAGAGCCTTCACCGAGTTGTAGAGGACGATCGAGCCCACCTGGGCGATGGCCAGGAACACCAGCGGCTCCCAGCTGCGGCGGCGGACGCCGAGGGTGAGGCCGGCCACCAGGACCAGGGGCACCAGGATCGGTCGGTCACCGAGGATGGTGACGGCACGGAACATCGTGGTCAGCCCGTCGGCCCGGTGCTCCACGACCCACCGGGTCATCGGGCCGTCGAGCCGGGTCCGGTCGCCGTTCCCGTTGATCGCGTCCACCGCCGAGCCGACGAGGCAGCCGCCGAGGACGAGAGCGGCGAGCAGAGCGAGCAGTGGCAAACCAACCTGGCGCAGCCGGGTCAGCGTCGCCGTCGGCACCCGGAGGAGTCTGCCCGCCTGCTGCTGTCGGCGGGCAGCCGCTTGTAGCGTGCGGCGGGGTGACGGCAGCCAAGCGGATCGCTGACATCAAGGGCGGGCACGTGCTGGAGCAGGGCGTGCCCCTGTCCCGGTCCCGCCTGTGGGACTTCGAGCGGGCCTACTACGAGCGCAAGGGCCTGAAGGCCTGGGGTGAGGGCGACGTGCCGTCGGCCATCACCTCAAACCCGATCATGGCGGCGGCCTACGCCGAGGTGATCGTGGCCTTCCTGCGCGACTGTGACGCCGCCGGCCACCTCGACCGCAGCCGAACGGTGCACGTGCTCGAGCTGGGATCGGGGTCGGGCCGGCTGGCCTACGGGATGGTCCGGCGCCTGCGCCAGCTGCTGGAGGCGACCCCGATGCGCGACCAACGGGTCACCGTGGTGCTCTCCGACTTCGACGAGGCGAAGCTGGAGCAGCTGGCCTGCCACCCCCGTCTGCAGGAGCACATGGCCAGCGGGTGGGTCGACTTCGCCGTCGTCGACGCCGCCGCCCCGGGCCAGGTCAGGACCTGGCAGGCCAAGGAGCTCATCGCCGACGCCCCCCTGGTGGTGGTGGCCAACTACGTCTTCGACTCGATCCCCTCCGACGTCTACGCCATACGGGCCGGCGTGGTCCACGACGTCGGCCTCACCCTCACCGCCGATGCCCCCGAGCTGGACCGGTCCGACGCCAAGGCCATCAGCCGGCTCCGGCTCAGCTGGGACCCGAGCGAGGCACTGGCCCAGCCCACCGGGCACCCGTCGTTCGACGCCGTGCTGGCCAGCTACGGCGAGCTGCTCGACACCACCATGGTGATGCTGCCCACCGCCGCGATGACCTGCGTCGAGGCGCTGGCCGAGGCCGCCGGAGCGCCCACCCTGGCCCTGGTGGCCGACAAGGGCTGGGCCCACCTGCGCGACCTGAGCGGTCAGGGGCCCCCGGTGCTCGCGCCTGACGGCGGGAGCTTCTCGATCATGGTGAACTTCGACGCCGTGGCCCGGGTGGTCCGGGCCGGCGGCGGCACCGCCCTGCTGCCGCCCCACCAGGTCCAGCACCTGGTGGTGGGGGCGTTCGTGCTGGGCGACCTGGAGGCCACCGAGACCGCCCGCCGCTACGCCGACGTGCTGGGCGAGGGTGGACCCGACGACGCCCACTCCCTCCGCGGCGCCACCAAGCCGCCGGGCGATCTCACCCTCCAGCAGGCGCTGAGCCTGCTGCGCACCACCCGGTGGGACAGCCGGACCTTCCTCGAGGTGTTCCCCCTCCTCTACCAGCTGGTCGGCGAGGCGAACGGGCGGTCCAAGATCGACGTGGCCGCCGCCGTGCACCGGGTGTGGGATGAGTGGTTCCCGATCGGCGAACCGTCGGACCTCGCCCTCTACGCCGGCCTGCTCCTCTCCCGCGTCGGCCACCACCGCGAGGCGCTGGCGATGTTCGCCGCCTCGATCGAACAGCTCGGCCCCAACGCCGAGGCCCACTTCGGCGCCGCCCGGGCCCACATCGCCCTGCGGGAGCTGTACGACGCCCGGCGCGAGGTGCGGGCCGCGCTGGCCCTCAACCCCCGTCTCGAGCTGGCCCGAACGCTGGCGCTGGAGCTTGAGGCCGAGCTGGGCAACCTCGACGGCGGCCCACCGGTCGATCCCAAGGACGGCGACGGGGTGGCTCCTCCGTGAGCGCCACGCCGCTGCTCGACGGCCTCGTCGCCTTTTTGGGCCAGGACGGCTGGCCGGTGCACCTGGTGGCGATGCCGACGCCGACAGTGGAGACCCGCTGCGCCGGGGACAGCGCCGAGTGGACGTGCGTAGGCCGCACGTTCGAGGCGCAGGGCCAGGTCGTGTTCGACTCGAACCTGCCCGTCGAGGTGCCCCAGGAGCTGGCCGGGCCCGTCGCCCTGCTGCTCAGCTGCCTCAACTGGGACCTGACCGTCGGCGCCTTTGCCGTCGACACCGCCACCGGGGGGGTGCGGCTGCGCACGTCGCTGGTGGTGACGGGTGAGCATCGTCAGCTCGGGGCGGCGGCGGCCAAGGCCCTGGTCTACAGCAACGTGCTGACCGTCGACCGTTGCCTCGAGACCCTACGGGAGGTGGCCGGCGGGCGTCTGGGCATCGAGGCGGCCCTGGAGCGCCTGACCCCGTAGGGGGCGGAGGGCCGAGGATCTGGGCCGGTGGTGCGAGGGTTCCCGCACCACCGACCCGGGGTTGCTAGGTGGCGGAGCCGCAGCCGCAGTCAGGGCCGCAGCCGGACGAGTCGCCGGAGCCGCAGCTGCAGCTGCTGCTGGTCTCGGTGGCGGTGCCGGTGGCCTCGCTGCTGGCCGTGGGGCCGCAGCCGCACGAGCAGGTGTTCTTCGACTGCTCGACGGTCACTTCGGGGGTGGTGTCGGTGGTGGTCAAGGTGTTCTCACCTCCTCTTTGGGTCTGGTGGAGAGCTCGTTGTGCCTGGTGGAGAGCTGGACGGCCGTGCCGGCGCTGGCCGCCTCGGGGGCGCAGCAGCCGCATGCGCAGGCCTGAATGGTGGTCGCCTCGTCCAGGCGGCCGCTGCAGTCGCAGATGGAGTCTTGGATGAGGGCGAGCTCGGCGTCGAGGTCGACGGTCTCGGGGGCGGGCAGGTCGGGGATGCACCCGCACGACTGGCTCGGACCGACCTCTTCGCCCAGGCTGACGTACACATGGGTGAGCTGGGCGGCGAACGCCTCGGCCTCCCGGGCCTGGGTGCGGGCCTCCTGGATCTTGTGGGCCACCAGGTGGCGCAGGGTGGCGCGGGTGTCGCGGCAGCTGCCGCCCTGGTGCCAGGCGTCGAGGAGCGACCGGATCTCGTCGAGGCTGAGGTCGAGGGCCTTGGCCCGCAGGATGAAGCGCAACCGCTCCTCGTCGTCGCTGGAGAACAGGCGGTACCCGCTGGGCGTCCGCTCGGCCTCACCCAGCAGGCCCAGGCTCTCGTAGTACCGCACGGCGGCCGTGCTCAGCCCGTGACGGGCGCTCAACTCCCCGATCCGCAGTCGATCTTCCACATCGCCAACGATAGACCTTGAAGTCGGCTACAAGGTCAAGGGGTTCCTCAACATTTCTCGAGGGAGGACCCCTCACGAGGAGACCACACGGGCGGATCGCATGCACTGCCCGCCCAGCGGGTAGGGCCGGGCCATGGCCGATGAAACAGCGGAGACCAGAACCGACAGCGACGACGGCGCCGAGGCGACGGCGCCGCCCGAGCGCGGGGGCCTCGACCTTGACGCCGAGCGCGAGCGCCTGGACGGGGTGGAGGGCAGGATCGAGGAGGGCCGGCGGGCCCTGGCCGACGCCCAGGACGACGTCCAGCCGGACGCCGACGGTCCGCCCATCGCCGCCGGCGAGGGTGCCGCCATCGCTCCTCCCGGCTAGCGCGGGCGCTAGCCGGGTCAGGCGCTGCGGCGGCCCTGGCGGAGGAGGCGGGCGTAGGCCTCGACCGCGGTGAGGGACGAGGTGACGCCGGCCTCGATCACCTCGCGCTCGGCGGCCAGCTTGGCCTCGATGCCCGCCCGGGTGCCGGTGATCGTCCCGCCCACCGAGGCCACGCCCCCCGAGACGGAGTGGCCGAGGGTGGCCCGGGAGCTGGACACCGCCGCGGCCGCCCGGGTCCAGTGGGCCCGGACCATGCCCACGTCGAGGCAGCCCTTGCGCACCAGCGAGGCCGATCGCACCTCGGCGGGCGGCACCCGAAGGTCACGGACCAGGCGGAGGGCTGCGAGCCCCTTCAGCACGTAGAACGTGGGGTCCAGCTCCCACCAGAAGAAGCCCTGCCGGGCCGACTGGGGGTAGTGGTGGTGGTTGTTGTGCCACCCCTCGCCACCGGTGAGGAAGGCCACCAGGGCCGAGTTGCGGCTGGTGTCGCTGGTGGCGTAGCGGCGGCGGCCCATGACGTGGGCCAGGGAGTTGACGGTGAAGGTGCCGTGCCACAGCAGCACGGTGGACAGGAAGAAGCCGATCACCACACCGCTCCAGCCGGCGATGAGGTAGCTGGCCACCCCGGCCACCACGCCGCCGATCCAGTCGTAGCGCTCGATGAAGCGCAGCTCGGGGAAGCGGGCCAGGTCCTTCACCGCCGCGAAGTCGGTGGCGGTGTGCCGGTCGGACATGATCCAGCCGATGTGACTGTGCCAGAAGCCCCGCAGCGGGCTGTGGATGTCTTCCTCGGTGTCGCTGTGGCGGTGATGGGCCCGGTGGTTGGCGGCCCACCACAGGGGCCCCTTCTGCAGGGCCGTGGTGCCGCCGAAGCCCAGAAGGAACTGCATCGCCCGGCTGGCCTTGAAGCTGCGGTGGGAGAAATAGCGGTGGTAGCCGGCCGTGATGAAGAACATCCGGACGACGTAGGACACCACGCACAGGCCCACGGCCCGCCAGGTCACGCCCGTCCACAGGGCCAGCAGGGGCGCCAGGTGAGCGGCAAGGAAGGGGATCGAGCGCGCCCAGTTCGGGCGGTCTTCGGCTTCGAGGGGGATCGTGCGGGCCACAGTGGCGCCTTCCAGGCTGTTCTCGGGCGCTTCAGGGCGCGGCGGTTGCGTCCCCGGAGGCGATCCTAACCGGGGAGGGCCTTCAACTTCGGTCGGCGCTAGCTGGCCTTGCGCCGCTCGCGAGCGACGCGACGGCGGTGCCGGCGGCGCTCCTCCTCGGTCAGTCCACCCCACACCCCGGAGTCCTGACGGGTCGACAGGGCGAAGGACAGGCAGTCCTCGCGGACCGGGCAGCTGGCGCACACAGCCTTGGCCTGCTCGATCCGTTCGGCCGACCCGGGGCCGTCACCGGGGGGGAAGAACAGGTTGGTGTCGAGGTCGCGGCAGGCTGCGTGGTCGCGCCAGGTGTACCGGTTGGGGAGGGACGATTCTGCTCGTACGGCTGACATCGTTGTTGCACCTCGTTCCGGCGGGTGTGTGGGGGGGTCGTGCTGCACCGTCGGGACATCATCTGAACGTCCTTGGGTGCCAGCCTTGTTCCCATCGGCTCGCAGAGGCCCTACCCGAGGAAGCCCCTGGCCGAACCCTCAGGCCGGGCGCAGGATCACCGCGGCGTCGCCGGCCAGGGACGACGGGGTCGAGCGGCCGTCGCTGGCCAGCTCCACCTCCCAGGCCCCCTCCAGCTCGACCACCGCCGCATCGCCGCCCTGGTTGACCAGCACCGCCCGGCGATCCTCCCCCGAGGCCCGCAGGTAGGCCAGCACGTCCGGCGGCGAGGCGATCCAGCTGAAGGTGCCCGAGCGCAGGGCCGGCGACCCCCTCCGGGCGGCCAGCAGCCGCCGGTAGAACCACAGGGTCGACCCCTCGTCGGCCCGCTGGCTGGCCACGCTGCGGGCGGCGGCGTCGGGCGGCCAGGGCAACCAGGGTTCGACCGCCGGACCCATAGCCCAGCCGTGGCCGGGCTCGGCGGTCCAGGGCAGGGGGGCCCGGCACCCGTCGCGGCCGCCGGGGTCAACGACCCGGTCGGCGGGGACCACGGCGTCCTCCAGGCCCAGCTCCTCGCCGGCGTAGAGGAACGGTGTGCCCCGGAGGCTGACCAGCAGCATCGCCGCCGCCCGGGCCCTGGCCTCGGAGCCGTACCGGGTCCGGTGGCGGGGCACGTCGTGGTTGCTCAGCACCCAGGTGGGCCACCGGTCGCCGGTGAGGTGGCGCTCGACCTCGTCGATGCGGGCCCGCCACGTCTCGGCCTCCCACGGCGCCCACAGGCCGGGGAAGTTGAACGACAGGTGCAGCTCGGGGGCCTCGGGCGTGCCGTAGTAGGTGGCCACCTTGGCCGTGTCGAGCAGGTACACCTCGCCGATGCTCATGGCCCCGTAGCCGTCCAGCACCTCCCGGATGCCCTGGAGAAGGGTGTGGGTGAAGGGCACGTCGATGGCCACCACAGGGGCCAGCTCCTGGCCGGGGAGCAGCTCCGGCAGGTCGTGGCCCTTGCCGATGCAGTGGACGACGTCCATACGGAACCCGTCGACGCCCCGGTCCAGCCAGAACCGCAGGGTGGCGTGCATGGCCGCCACCACGTCGGGGTTCGACCAGTCCAGGTCGGCCTGCTCGGGGAGGAACAGGTGGAGGTACCACTGGCGCCGGCCCTCGTCCCAGGCCCACGCCGGCCCGTCGCCGAATGCCTCGACCCACCCGTTGGGGGGGACGAGGGGGTCGCCGTCGACCCACACGTAGAACTCGGGGCGCTCGGTGAACCACGGGTGCTCGGTCGAGGTGTGGTTGGGCACCCAGTCGAGGAGGACCCTGAGCCCGGCGGCGTGGGCCTCGGCCACCAGCTTGTCGAGGTCGGCCAGGGTCCCGAAGAGCGGATCGACCTCGTCGTAGGCGCTGACGTCGTAGCCGAAGTCGGCCATGGGCGACCGGCAGATCGGGCTCAGCCACACCGCGTCGACGCCGAGCCACACCAGGTGGTCGAGGTGGGCCCGCAGGCCGTCCAGGTCGCCCACCCCGGTGCCCGTGGTGTCGCAGAACGAGCGTGGGTACACCTGGTAGACCACCGCCTCCTGCCACCAAGGACTGCTGCTCATCGGGTGGCCAGGGTGGCGACGGCCCAGACCACCCCGACCAGCCCGATGGCCATAAAGGCCAGGCTGCGGGGCAGGGGCGGGCGCTCCAGCTCGCCCTCTCGGATCTCGGCCCGCGGGCGGACCAGGGCCAGAAACGGGCCCACCAGCATCGAGCCGCCGAGGGCCAGCACGAGCAGGGGCAGCAGGTCGTCGACCGGGAACACATCGCAACTCCACCACGAACCGGAGGCGAGCGCCCCACCAGGGTTCATCGGGGCCACGGCGGGGTATCCGGAGGCGATGCGGATCGGCAAAAACGTCGAGGTGCGGCCGCTGGGCGGCGCCCCCGGGTGCCTCGGGATGGTGATCGGCTCGATCGTGGTGTCGATCGTCCTCACCCTCGTGCTCAACCTGGTGGTGCGGTAGCGATGGGCAAGAGGGGGTCGATGGCCGCCCTGGCCTGGTATGCGGCCAGCCCGCAGGGCCGACGCCGGATCGCCGAGCTGCGCCAGCGCTACGACACCCCGGCCAACCGGCGGCGCGTCCAGGACATGGCCGAGAAGGTGCTGGCCAAGCGCTGGCCCAAGCGCTGAGCCTGGCAGGCTCGGGCCCATGACGCTGACCGGAGCCGGCCTCGA
>JBBPYZ010000084.1:0-14826 GCA_038199465.1 Acidimicrobiales bacterium
CCCTGGGCGCTCAGCATCCCCAGGTGCTTGCGGGCGCTGCGGTCGAGCGTGAAGCTGGCGTAGTACTCCTCGGCGATGTCGCTGGCCCGCTCGACCCACACCACCTTCACCACATGGCCCTTGATGTCGAGGCCGAGGATGACCTCCGCGTGGAGGCGGGCCGCCTCGGCGTCGCCGGCCAGCTGCACCCCGCCGGCCTTGCCCCGGCCGCCCACGTGCACCTGGGCCTTGATCACCACGGGATAGCCCACCCGCTCGGCCACCGCCACCGCCTCATCCACCGTTGTGGCCACCCCACCCGGGCTGGCCCTGATCCCGTAGCGGGCGAACACCTGCTTGCCCTGGTACTCCATGAGGTCCACGTCGGTGCTCCCTTCAGGGCTCGCCCGGGCCTGCGGCGATACTAGGCAGGTGCCCCAGGACCAGCCGTTGCGACGGGCTCCCCAGCGCCCGAAGAGGGCGGCGATGTCGAAGGGGACGGCCATCGTGGTGTCCGGCGGGCTCGGCCTGGTGGCGCTGGTCCTGTTCCTGGTGTTCGTCATCCGCCTGGCCAACCAGACCGGCGGCAACGCCCTGGGCGACGAGACGTTCGACGTGAACGCGTCGGCGCTGGCCGCCCAGGTGGCCCAGAACGGCCCGATCCTGTTCCCCGACCTGCTGGGCAGGGGCCGTGACATCTACGTCCAGCACCTGTCCGAGGACCGCACCCAGGGCTGGCGGGCCTTCCGGGCCACCGCCCCGGGGGCCGAGCGACCGTGCACCCTGCGGTGGGAACCTGCCGAGGGCCTGTTCCGCGACCCCTGCGCCCCCGACCGCACCTACCCGGCCGACGGCGAGGGCCTCGAGCAGTACGGGGCCACGGTGAAGGACGGGAACAAGCTGGTGGTCGACCTCAGGAGAACAGCGCCCTGAGCCTGGCCTTCTGCACCTTCTCGGTGCCGGTGCGGGGCAGCTCGTCGACCACCCGGATCTCCTGCGGCAGCTTGTAGGTGGAGAGGCGGTCCCGGGCGAAGGCGAGCAGCTCATCCTCGGTCACCGACGACCCGGGCATGCGACGCACGACGGCCACCACCCGCTCCCCCCGGCGCTCGTCGGGCAGGCCCAGGACGGCGGCCTCGGCCACCTCCTCGTGCTCCTCGAGCGCCCGCTCCACCTCGACGGCGTACACCGAGTAGCCACCGTTCTTGATCACGTCCTTGACCCGACCGACGAAGGTGACCGTGCCCAGGGGGCCGCGGCGGGCCAGGTCGCCGGTGTGCACCCAGCCGTCGCGGCCCAGCACCGCAGCGGTGGCCTCGGGGGCTCCGTGGTAGCCCTTCATCGTCCCCGGCCCCCGCACCAGCAGCTCGCCCACCTCGCCCCGGGGCCCGACGACCTTCAGCTGCCAGCCGGGGAGCGGGATCCCGAGGCCGAGTTCGACCAGCCGGCCGAGGAAGCGGCCGACGAGGGGCGGGTGGACCTTGATGGCCACGGCGCCGCCCAGCTCGACCATCCCGTAACCCTCGACGAACAGGGCCTCGCCGACGCTGCCGACCAGCGGGATCGTCACCGAGGCCCCCAGCCGCTGGAACGTCCTGGCCACCTCGGCCGGCAGCACGTCGGCGCCGCTGACCCACAGCCGGACGCTGGAGAGGTCGCGCTGCTCGGCGCCGGCCTCGAGGAGGAGCCGGTAGGTGGAGGGCACCCCGAGGACGATCGACGGCCGGCGCTCCTCGATGACGTCGAGGGCATCGTCGGGGCGGAACCGGGGCAGCACGAAGGCCGGGATCCCGAGGGCGGCCAGCTCGAGGTAGGCCACGAAGCCGTAGATGTGGGCGACGGGCAGGCCGAGCAGGGCCTCGTCGGCCCGGACCCACCGGGGCAGGCTGACGCCGCGGAGGGTGCCGCTCAGCGCCCGGTGGGTGAGGCGCACCCCCTTCGGCTGGCCCGTGGTCCCCGAGGTGTAGAAGAGGGCAGCCACGTCGTCGGGCTTGACGGCGGCGGCGGCGGGCAGGCCCCGTCGGCGGGGGAGGTCGGCGTCGGAGCGGATCACCAGCGTGGCCCCGCAGTCGCTGACGACGTGGTCGATCTCCGACTCGGTCATCTGCGGGTTGACGGGCACGGCGACGCAGCCGGCGCGTGCGGCGGCCAGGCACAGCAGAAAGAACCGGTACCCGTTCGCCACGGCGACCACGACCCGCTCCCCCGGCGCGGCGCCGGCGGCGATCGACGCCGCCATCCGGCTGACCTCGGTGGCCGCCTGCCGGTAGGTGAGGGTGAGGGCCTCGGCTCCCCCGGGCTGGGCGGGCTGCTCGACCAGGGGCCGGTCGCCGAAGGCTCCGGCCAGGCGGTCGGCCACCAGTCCGAGGTGGGGATCTCGGCCGAGGAGCAGGGCGATCCGGTCCGGGAGCACCGACCCATTCGTAGCGGGGTGCGGTGGGCCGGTCCAACTTCGCCCCGGTAGGGTCGCGGAGCGTGCCCGACAGCCCGTCCCAGATGAAGCTCTCGATGCTGCTGTGCGACAGCGCCCAGGTCGCCGACGGCAAGCTCTACGTCCTCGGTGGCGGCTGGTCGTTCGTGGGCCCCGACCCGGCCCCCATGGCCATCGCCGCCAAGATCGACGTCCCCTGGACCGAAGGCGAGAGCCAGCACCACTGGACCCTCGAGCTCACCGACGAGGACGGCGGCCCGGTGTGGCTGCCCACGGCCAACGGCAACGAGGCGCTCATCGTCTCCGGCGAGTTCCAGGCCTACCGCCCCGAGGGCCTCCGGGCCGGAACCCCGCTCGACGTGCCCCTCGTCGTCAACTTCGGTCCTCTGCCCCTTGAGTCCGGCAAGCGCTACCAGTGGCGCTTCACGATCGACGGCGGGTCCGACCCCGAGTGGTTCGTGGGCTTCAGCACCCGCTCCCCGCAAGTAGGCGGCTAGGCCTTCTTCAGGGGAGCGATGCTGAGGTCGAGCTGCTTGTCCCCCACGCCCGGGAAGCGGATCACCGCCTCACCCCGCTTGGCGTTGACCTCGAGGACGACACCCTCGCCCCACTTGCCGTGGACCACGTCGTCGCCGGGCTTCACCGCAACGGGAGCGCCGCCGGCCGACCGGGTGGGGCCCAGGCCCCGGCCGCTGCGGAGGGCGGCCTCGACCACCCGGTCGCGCACCGACTGGCCCAGGCCGGTGCCGTTGCCGGCGCCCCACACCCGGACCCGGTCGTCGCCACCCTGGCCGCCGGCCACCCGGCTGAAAGCGGCGGTGGTGATCAGTCCGGCCGGGATCTCCTTCACGAAGCGGCTGACCGGGTTGTACTGGGCCGAGCCCCACAGGCTGCGGCTCCAGGCGTTGGTGAGGTGCAGGCGGTGGCGGGCCCGGGTGATGGCCACGTAGGCCAGGCGCCGCTCCTCCTCCAGCTCGTCGGGGTCGGCCAGGCTGCGCTGGTGGGGGAACACCCCGTCCTCCATGCCGATGACGGTGACCACGTCGAACTCCAGGCCCTTGGCCGTGTGGATGGTCATGAGCAGCACCTGGGTTCCGTCGCCGTCGACCTGGTCCTGGTCGCTGACCAGCGCCGTGCCTTCCAGAAAGGCGTCGAGCTGGTCGTACTGGGCGGCCTGGCCCACCAGCTCGGCCACGTTCTCCACCCGGCTCTCGGACTCCAGGGTCTTCTCGGCCTCCAGCTCGGCCAGGTAGCCGGTGCGCTTCAGCACCTCCTCGAGCAGCTGGGCCGGCGGCAGGGGCGCCTGGTCAGGCTGGGCCTGGCCCAGGTCGAACCCCAGCTCCCCGGTCTCCACGTCCACGGCCTCACCGGTGAGAGCAGTACGTCCGTCGGCCAGCAGGCGCAGCTCGTCGAGGAGGGTGCGCACCTGGCGCAGACCGGTGAGGGCCCGGCCCGTCACACCGGCATCCTCCGGACGCAGGAGGGCATCGCCGAACCCGATCCGCTGGGCGGCGGCAAAGGCGTCGAGCTTGGCCAGGCTGGCCTCCCCCACCCCCCGCCGGGGCACGTTGGCGATGCGCTTCAGGCTCACCTCGTCGGCCGGGTTGCGCACGGCCCGCAGGTACGACAGCAGGTCCTTGATCTCCTTGCGGTCGTAGAAGCGGGTGCCGCCCACCACCTTGTAGGGGATGCGCCGGCTGGCCAGCGCCTCCTCGACGGCCCGGCTCTGGGCGTTGGTGCGGAAGAACACGGCCATGTCGCCCCACCGCTCGTGCTCGTCACGGTGCAGGCGGGCCAGCTCGTTGCCGACCCACGCCGCCTCGTCGTGCTCGTCATCGGCGGTGTAGCGCACGATGGCCTCGCCCGCGCCCGCCTCGCTCCACAGGTCCTTCGGCTTGCGGGCGGCGTTGTTGGCGATCACCGCGTTGGCGGCGTCGAGGATGGTCTGGGTGCTGCGGTAGTTCTGGGCCAGGGTGACGACGGTGACGTCGGGGAAGGCCTGCTCGAACTCCAAGATGTTGCGGATGTCGGCCCGGCGGAACCGGTAGATCGACTGGTCGCTGTCACCCACGACGGTGACGTTGTTCGACTTTCGGCCGAGCAGGATGACCAGCTCGTTCTGGACATGGTTGGTGTCCTGGAACTCATCCACGAGGAGGTGCCGGAAGCGCTGCTGGTAGCTCTCCAGCACCTCCGGGCTGCGCTTCAGGAGCTGCACGGTCTGCAGCAGCAGGTCGTCGAAGTCCATGGCGCTGGCCGCCAGCAGGCGCTGCTGGTACTCGCGGTACACCGCCACCAGCTTGCGGTCGTAGATGGTCTGCGCCTCGGCCTCCAGTCGGTCGGGCAGCTGACCCTCGTTCTTGGCCGCCGAGATTGCCGCGTGCAGCGAGCGGGGCGGCAGCTTCTTCGGGTCGAGCCCCTGATCGCGCACCACGTAGCCCACCAGGCGCTGAGCGTCGGCCTGGTCGTAGATGGTGAAGCTGCGGGAGTAGCCCAGCCGATCGGCGTCGCGCCGCAGCATCCGCACGCACGCCGAGTGAAAGGTGGAGACCCACATCTTCTCAGCCACCGGGCCGACCAGGGCCGCCACCCGGTTGCGCATCTCGTCGGAGGCCTTGTTGGTGAAGGTGATGGCCAGCAGCTGGAAGGGCGAGATGCCGCGCTCGGAGATCAGCCACGCCACCCGCCGGGCCAGCACCGTCGTCTTGCCCGATCCGGCGCCGGCAACGACGAGGAGCGGGCCGTCACCGTGGGTCACCGCCTCCCGCTGGTCGGGGTTCAGACCATGGAGCAGGGCGTCACGGTCCACCGGCACAGCTCCAGATCGTAGGCAGGGGTTACAACGGTGTGCTTCGAGATGTCGTGCTTCGAGATGTCGGCCAGGTCCCGGTTCGATCGACGATCCGCCTGGGTACCCCTCCGCCTATGGCGCTGACGTCCGAACCGCCCGATGATTTTCAGTCCGAGGATTTTCAGCCCGAGCAGGGCGCCGACTTCAGCGACCGTGGCCCGTCCGAGGTGGTGGGTGACCATGCCATGGGCCTGGAGCTGCAGCTGGTCGAGGTGGTGGAGCAGGTCAAGCGGGCTGCGATCCAGGAGCGCTGGGACGACCTGCGGGCGCTGCGGGCCGAGGAGGCCCGCCTCGAGTCCGAGCTGGCCAGCACGGCCGAGGCCGCCGGCCGCCTGGCCGAGTAGCCGGCGAGCGTCATGGTCCGGCTGTGACGGCCACCGCGCCGAAGCTCATCCAGGCAGGTTCGATCCTGCCTCGTCTCAGCTTCGCTGGGGTCGACGGCTGCCCCACGGACCTCCTCCCTTCATCCCAGGCCCTGCTGCTGGTGTTCGCCCACTCCGGCCCGTGCTCGGGGTGCGCCAGCTACTTCGAGGAGGTCTCCGGCATCCTCGACGACCTGCGCAGCTGGGGCACCCGCCCCGTCGGCGTGCTACCCGACGGCGAAGACGCCGCAGCCGGTCCGTTCCCGGTCCTGCGCGACCCGGGCGACGAGGGTCGGCGCCGCCTCGGGATCGGTGCGGATGAGGCTGCGGTGATCCTCACCGACCGGTGGGGCGAGGTGTTCGAGGTGGCCGCCTACGGCCCCGACCACGACCTCCCGCGGCCCCGCCAGCTGATCGAGTCGGCCAAGATCGTCGATCTCACCTGCGGCGAGTGCAACGTGCCGGGACCGGAGTGGCGGGAAGCCCCGACCTGAACGCGCCCTACTCCCACTCGATGGTGCCGGGGGGCTTGCTGGTGATGTCGAGGGCCACCCGGTTCACGCCGGGGACCTCGTTGATGATCCGGTTCGACAGCCGCTCGAGCAGGTCGTAGGGCAGGCGGGCCCAGTCGGCGGTCATGGCGTCGTCGCTGGTCACCGCCCGGATGATGATCGGGTAGCCGTAGGTCCGCTCGTCGCCCATCACGCCCACCGAGCGGATGGCCGGCAGCACGGCGAACCACTGCCACAGCTCGCGCTCGAGACCGGCCCTGCGCACCTCATCGAGGACGATGGCGTCGGCCTGGCGCAGCACCTCCAGCCGCTCGGGGGTGATGGTCCCGATGATGCGCACGGCCAGCCCCGGCCCGGGGAAGGGCTGGCGCCACACGATGTGCTCGGGCAGGCCCAGCTCCTCGCCCACCGCCCGCACCTCGTCCTTGAACAGGTCGCGCAGCGGCTCGACCAACTCGAAGTGCAGGCCCTCGGGGAACTCGACCAGGTTGTGATGGCTCTTGATGGTGGACGAGGCCCCGCCGGCGCCGCCGCCCGACTCGACCACGTCCGGGTAGAGGGTGCCCTGCACCAGGAACCGGGCATCACCCTGCGTTCCCCGCTCTGAGGGGCCGCTCGGGCCCAGGTCCCGTGCCGCGTCGGCGAAGACTCGCCAGAACTCCTGGCCGATGATCGTGCGCTTGCGCTCGGGGTCGAGCACGTCGTTGAGGGCGTCGAGGAAGCGGTCGGCCGCCTTCACGTGCACGAAGTCGACGGCGAACTGACGGAGGAAGGTGTCCTCCACCTGCTCGGGCTCGCCACCCCGCAGCATGCCCGTGTCGACGAACACACAGGTCAGCTGGTCGCCGACGGCCTTGTGGACCAGGGCGGCGGCCACGGCCGAGTCGACCCCGCCCGACAGCCCGCAGATCACCCGCTCGTCGCCCACCTGGGCCCGGATGATGTCGACCTGGGCGTCGATGATCGAGGTCATCGTCCACGTCGGCCGGCAGCCGCAGACGTCGTAGAGGAACGCCTTGAGCAGGTCCTGGCCGAAGGCGGTGTGCATGACCTCGGGGTGGAACTGCACGCCATAGATGCGCCGCTCCTGGTGCTCGAGGGCGGCGACGGCGATGCCGGCCGTGCGGGCCGTGGCCCGGAAGCCGGAGGGCAGGTCCTGGATCGAGTCGAAGTGGCTCATCCACACGTCGAAGGACGTAGGCACCCGGTCGAACAGCGGCGACCCGGCGCCGGTGGCCTCGAGCCCGGTGCGGCCGTACTCGCCGGCTCCGGTGTTGGCCACCGAGCCGCCCAGCTGCTGGGCCAGCAGCTGGGCGCCGTAGCAGATGCCGAGCACCGGGGCGCCGGCGTCGTAGATCCCCGCATCCAGCGTGGGCGCCCCGGCCACGTGCACCGACGCCGGGCCCCCGGACAGGATGACCCCGGCCGGATGGCGGGCGCGGATCTCCTCGGCCGAGATCGTGTGGGGGACGATCTCGGAGTGCACGTGGGCCTCGCGCACCCGGCGGGCGATGAGCTGGGCGTACTGGGCCCCGAAGTCGACGACGAGGACGGTGTCGTGCCCGTCGGCGGCGCTCACCGAGGCCAGCGTAGCGGCGGTCGCTCCGGCTTCAGCGCCGGTCCAAGAGGCCGATCGACAGGTCGATCCGCAGCGGGGCACCGGCGTCTCAGGATCTCGGCTGTGATGGACGTGTGCTCCCGCCTCCCGCCTTTCCCGACGATGCACCCGATCCGTCGATCGTCACGACGCCCGACGGGTACGTGGCGTACTCGACCGAGGTGGCCGGGATGCTCCTACCCGCCCGGTGGTCACCCGATCTGGTGAGCTGGTCGGCGCCGGTGGAGGCGCTGCCCCGGCTGCCCCGGTGGGCGGCGCGGGGGCGGACGTGGTCGCCGGCGGTGGCTTACGTCGCCGGCCGCTGGGTGCTGTGGGCGACGGCGCGGGTGGGCGGCACCGACCAGCAGTGCCTGTTCGTGGCCACGGCGACCTCGCCGCTCGGGCCCTTCGTCGCTGACCGTCGACCCCTCGAGCGGCCAGCGGACGGGTCCTGGGCCATCGATCCCTCGGTGCACCGCGACCACGGCGGCGACCTGTGGCTGACCTGGAAGACTGATGTCTACCGCGGCGCCATCTCCATGGTCGTCGCCCGCCGGCTGGCCGATGACGGCCGGTCCTTCGCCCGCCGCAGCGCCCCGGTCGAGCTGCTCCGGTCGGGGGCGGGCTGGGAGGCCGGCATCGTCGAGGCGCCGTGCCTGGTGGCGCTCGGAGGAACGACCTGGCTCTTCTACTCCGGCAACCGCTGGCAGGGCCGGGACTACGGCGTCGGCCTCGCCGCCTGCCCGTCAGGCCCGTCGGGTCCCGCCGTCAAGCTGAGCGTCGACGACCCATGGATGGGCAGCAGCCCGGCGGGCTGGGGTCCCGGTGGCCAGGAGGCCTTCATCGACCACGCCGGCCGCCTGGGCCTGGTGCTGCACGCCTGGGAGGCGGGCCGGGCCGGCTACCCCAGCGGGGGCGCCCGCACCACCCGACTGCTGGCCCTGGGCCTGGGACCCGACGGCCTTCCCCGCCCCACAGCACCCGGCTGAGGCCACCGAGCGATGCCAGCCAGGAAGATCAGCGGCTGACGACCAGCTCGGCCTTTTGGAAGTCCTTGAGCGACTCGTAGCCGCACAGGCCCATGGCGGCCCGCAGCGCACCGACGAGGTTGGTGCGTCCACCGGCGTCAGTGGCCGGACCCACCAGCACGTGCTCGAGCGAGCCCAGCGGCGGGGCCGCCACCCGGCTCCCCTTCGGCAGGGTGGGGTGGGCGGCGGTCATCGACCACGACCAGCCCCGGCCCGGCGCCTCGGTGGCCCCGGCCAAGGGGGCGCCCAGGGCCACGGCGTCGGCGCCGCAAACGATGGCCTTGGCCACGTCGCCGCCGGTCATCATGCCGCCGTCGGCGATGACGTGGACGTAGACCCCGGTCTCGTCGAGGTGGCGCATGCGGGCGGCTCGGGCGTCGGCCACCGCGGTGGCGGGCGGCACCCCGACCCCGAGGACGTCGCCCGCCCGGTCGGCGCCGTTGGCCCCCACGCCCACCAGCACCCCCGCCGCCCCGGTGCGCATCAGGTGCAGCGCGGCCTGATAGGAGGCGCAGCCCCCAACGATCACGGGCACCTCAAGCTCGCGGACGAAGCGCTTCAGGTTAAGCGGTTCGACGCTGCGGCTCACGTGCTCGGCCGACACCACGGTGCCGTGGATCACGAACAGGTCGAGCTCGGCCTTGCGGATCTCGTCCGCGTACTCGGCGGTGCGTTGGGGGGTGAGGGCGGCGCAGGAGATCACCCCGGCAGCCCGCAGCTCGGCGATGCGGGCCCCGATCAGCTCGGGCCTGACCGGCTCGGCGTAGGCCGCCCGCAGGGCGGTGACCCACTCGTCGCCGGCTGCGGCGGCGGCCAGCCGTTCCAGGATCGGCTCTGGGTCGTCGTAGCGGGTCCAGAGGCCCTCGAGGTTCAGCACGCCCACGCCACCCAGCCGTCCCAGCTCCACGCAGGTGGCCGGGCTGCTCACGCTGTCGAGCGGGGACGCCATGATCGGCAGCTCGAAGCGGTAGGCGTCGATCTGCCAGCTGACGTCGACGTCCTGCGGGTCACGGGTGCGCCGGCTCGGGACGATGGCCAGATCGTCCCAGCCGTAGCCGCGGCGGCCGTCCTTGCCCAGGCCGATCTCGGTGTCTGCCATCAGGGCGGGCGAGGCTACGAGGCGGTGAAGGGGTTCAGCACCTCGACGGCGTCGATCGGCAGGTTGCGCACCACGAAGAATGCCGCCAACGACACCAGGATCCCGATGGACAGGGACCGGGTCAGGGTGACGCGCCGCAGCCAGCTCACGCCGAAGGCCTCACCGGCAAAGGCGACGGCCTGGTAGAGGGCGAAGGGGGCCATGACGACCCACAGCGCGTTGAAGTGCAGGGCGCCGGCCACATCGCCCTTCAGCAGCAGGTACGAGGCCCGGGTGGCCCCGCAGCCGGGGCACCAAAGGCCGGTGACGGCGTGCAGCGGGCACGGCGGGAAGATGGTGTTCTCGAGGGGGCTGCGCACCAGCACCAGCGCCGACAGCCCGGCGAGCAGGCCCAGCAGCGTGGCCGCGCTGCTGCGGGTCGCGGTCAGCCGCGCCCGCAGCGGCGGCGGTGGGGCGGCGTGGCACTCAGGCCCGTGGACGTGAGCTGCTCTGGTGGGCACGGACACCGAGGCTAGGCCGACGGTGCCGGCCACCGAGACCGACCCGGGCGTACCCTCCGGCTGGGTCTCGGTCAACTTGCTGACGCCCTCGCGCAAGAGGTAGTTGTCCTCGGCCAACACCAGCCTGATGGCCATGCCGGCACCCTACTCAGGCGGTGCAGCGCACCCTCAGGTCCTGGTGGCCAGGAAGTCGCGCATCCCGCTCTGCTTCAGGACGCCAAGCACCTCGGCGGGGACGCTCTGGCCCTTCTCCCACCTGGTCCAGGCGGCGAGCAGCTCGGCGCACTCGTCGCCGGCGGCCTCCAACAGGGTCTTGGCGTGGCCGGTCTTCAGGTTGGCCATCGTGCGCCCCGGCAGCTCGTCGCCCCGCTCCCAGGCATCCCACTGGGTCAGCAGCTTGGCGGGTTCGGGCGGGGGGCGGTCCATGGCGGAGCCGATCGTAGATGTCTCCTCCGCCAAGACCTGAGACCCCTCGCAGGCCCTCAGCCGGTCTCGGGGGCCCCCGGCTTGGGTCGCCGGGGGAATCGGTCAGCATCGGCCACGGCCTGGGCGCGGCTCAAGCGCTCTACGGTCTGCTCGAACGCCTCCAGGGCGGCGGGATCAGACCGGCCGACGACCATCAGGTTTCGGTCCGCCTCGTGCACCTCCAGGCTGGCCGTCCGAACGTCCTGCAGCTTCCGTCCTAGGTCCTCGAACCGCGCGTTGAACCGATCGTTCATCGCGTGGCAGACAGCTACGAACGCTGGGAAGAACACGGCGATGAGGAGGAACTTCAGCGTGTCGGCCAAGGTACCACCTGCGTGGCGCGTCAGCGGGTCGTGACCGGGGAGCTGCCGCGGAGCACAGGTCAGGTGCCCCAGTAGTTGGGGGCCTGGCGGGTCATCTGGACGTGGTGGGGGTGGCTCTCGCGCAGGCCGGCGCCGGTGATGCGCACGAAGCGGGCCTGCTGCAGCTCGCCGACGGTGGCGGCGCCCACGTAGCCCATCGACTGCCGGAGCCCGCCCACCAGCTGGTACAGCAGGGTGCGCAGCGGGCCCTTGTAGTTGACCCGGCCCTCTATGCCCTCGGGCACCAGCTTGTCGGTGTCCACCACGTCGCCCTGGAAGTAGCGGTCCTTGGAGAAGCTGCGGCTCTTCATGGCCCCGAGCGAACCCATCCCCCGGTAGTCCTTGAACCGCTCACCCTGGAACAGCACGATCTCGCCGGGTGACTCGTCGGTGCCGGCCAGCAGGGAGCCGAGCATCACCACATCGGCGCCGGCGGCGATGGCCTTGGCGATGTCGCCCGAGTACTGGATGCCGCCGTCGGCGATGACCGGGATCCCGTGGCGGCGGGCGGCCTGGGCCACCTCCCACACCGCGGTGATCTGGGGGACCCCGACCCCGGCCACCACCCTGGTCGTGCAGATCGACCCCGGGCCGACCCCGGCCTTGATGGCGTCGGCTCCGGCGGCGATGAGGGCCTCGGCCCCAGCCCCGGTGGCCACGTTGCCGGCCACCAGCGGCAGGTCGGGGAAGGCGTCCCGGACCTGGCGCACCATGGCGAGCACCGATCCGGCCTGCCCGTGGGCGGTGTCGACGACGACGACGTCGACGTCCTCCTCGACCAGGGCGGCGACCCGCTTGAGGGCGTCGCCGCCGGTGCCGACGGCGGCGCCGACCTGCAGACGGCCACGGCCGTCCTTGGTGGCGTTGGGGTAAAGGATCTTCTTCTGGATGTCCTTCACGGTGATGAGGCCGCGGAGGACACCGCCGCCGTCGACCACCGGCAGCTTCTCGATGCGGTGGCGGCCGAGGACGACCTGGGCCTCCTCCAGGGTGGTGCCCACCGGGACGGTGATCAGCCCCTCCCTGGTCATCACCTGGGCGATGGGCTGCTCGAGGTCCTGCTCGAAGCGCAGGTCGCGGTTGGTGAGGATGCCGACCAGCCGGCCGACCTCGTCGGTGATGGGCACGCCGCTGATGTGGTAGCGCTCCATGAGGGCCAGGGCGTCGGCCACCCGGTCGTCGCCCCGCAGGGTGACCGGGTCGACGATCATCCCCGACTCGCTGCGCTTGACCTTGTCGACCTCGGTGGCCTGGTCGGTGATCGACAGGTTGCGGTGGAGGATGCCGATGGCCCCTTCGCGAGCCATGGCGATGGCCATGCGGGCCTCGGTGACGGTGTCCATCGCCGCCGAGGCGACCGGCACGCTGAGGTGCACGTCGCGGGCCAGGCGGGTGGCCGTGGAGGCCTCGGTCGGCAGCACGTCGCTGGCCGCCGGGACCAGCAGCACGTCGTCGAAGGTCAGCGAGACCGGCCCGAACTTCTCGTCGAAGGCCGGGTTGGACGCGCCGCCGGTGTGCTCCATGGACCGATGCTAGTGGGGACCCGCCGCGGCCCCGGGCGCGCCGGAGGCCGGCCTTGCGGCCGGCCTCCTCAGGTCTTGCTGGCGCTTGCGCCGGAGCGCTGGCTACATCATGCCGCCCATGCCACCCATGCCACCCATGCCGCCCATGCCGCCAGGCATGCCGCCGCCGCCGGGCATGGCGGGGGGGTTCTTCTCGGGCTTGTCGGCCACCAGGCACTCGGTGGTGAGGAGCAGGGCGGCGATGGACGCCGCGTTCTGCAGGGCCGAGCGGGTGACCTTGGCCGGGTCGATGACGCCGGCCTTCAGCAGGTCCTCGAAGGCCCCGGTGGCGGCGTTGAGGCCGATGTTCCCGGTCTCACGCTCGACCTGCTGGACCTGGATCGATCCCTCGAGGCCGGCGTTGGTGGCGATCCAGAACAGCGGCTGCGAGAGGCACTTGACCACGGCCTCGGCCCCCGTGGCCTCGTCGCCCTCAAGCGACTTGGCCAGCTTGGAGACGGCGGCCTTGGCCCGGACGAGGGCGGTGCCCCCACCGGCGACGACGCCCTCTTCGATGGCCGCCCGGGTGGCGGACAGCGCATCCTCGATCCGGTGCTTCTTCTCCTTGAGCTCGACCTCGGTGGCCGCGCCGACCTTGATGACAGCGACGCCACCGGCCAGCTTGGCCAGGCGCTCCTGAAGCTTCTCCTTGTCCCAGTCGGAGGTGGAGTCCTCGATCTCGCGCTTGATCTGGTTGATGCGGCCCTTCACGTCCTCAGGCGATCCGGCGCCCTCGATGATCGTCGTCTCGTCCTTGGTGATGACGACCTTGCGGGCCTTGCCCAGCAGGTCGAGGGTGGCGGTCTCGAGCTTCAGGCCGACCTCCTCGGAGATGACCTGGCCACCGCTGAGGATGGCCATGTCCTGGAGCAGCTGCTTGCGACGCTCGCCGAAGCCCGGGGCCTTGACGGCGACCGAGTTGAAGACGCCCTTGATCTTGTTGACCACGAGCACGGCCAGGGCCTCGCCCTCGACGTCCTCGGCCACGACCACCAGGGGCTTGTTGGCCTGGATGACCTTCTCCAGCAGCGGCACGAACTCGTGCACGGCCGAGACCTTGCCGTTGACGAACAGCAGGTAGGGGTCATCGAGGATGACCTCCTGGCGCTCAGCGTCGGTCACGAAGTACGGGGACAGGTAGCCCTTGTCGAACTGCATGCCCTCGGTGAACTCGAGGTCGAGGCCGAAGGTGTTCGACTCCTCGACGGTGACGACGCCGTCCTTGCCGACCCGGTCGATGGCGTCGGCGATGGTGGAGCCGATGCCGGGGTCGGCGGCCGAGATGGTGGCGACCTGGGCGATCTCGCTCTTGTCGCCGATGTCCTGGGCCTGGTCCTTGATGGAGGCCACGGCGGCGGCGACGGCCTTCTCGATGCCCTTCTTGAGGCTCATCGGGCTGGCGCCGGCGGCCACGTTGCGCAAGCCTTCGTGGACCAGGGCCTGGGCCAGCACGGTGGCGGTGGTGGTGCCGTCACCGGCGATGTCGTTGGTCTTGGTGGCGACCTCCTTCACCAACTGGGCACCCATGTTCTCGAACGGGTCCTCCAGCTCCACCTCCTTGGCGATGGTGACACCGTCGTTGGTGATGGTCGGGGCGCCGAACTTCTTCTCCAGCACCACGTTCCGGCCCTTCGGGCCGAGGGTCACCTTGACGGCGTCGGCCAGCTTGTTCACGCCGGCCTCGAGGCCGCGGCGGGCGTGCTCGTCGAACTTGAGCTGCTTGGGCATCGTTACTTGCTCACCTTGGCCAGGACGTCACGGCCGTTGAGGATCAGCAGGTCCTCACCGCCTTCGGTGATCTCGGTCCCGCCGTACTTCGAGTAGACGACGACGTCGCCCACCTTCACGTCGAGGGGGATGATCTCACCGGTGGTCTCGGCCCGCCGGCCGGGGCCCACGGCCAGGACTTCGCCCTGCTGGGGCTTCTCCTTGGCCGTGTCCGGGATCACAAGGCCGGACGCAGTGGTCTGCTCGGCCTCTGAGGGGCGAACGACGATGCGGTCATCGAGGGGGTGCAGGTTCATGTCGGATCCTCCGTTGGCGACTGGCACTCGGGTCGGGTGCTTGCTAGCACTCTC
>JBBPYZ010000085.1:0-4188 GCA_038199465.1 Acidimicrobiales bacterium
CGGGCGGTGAAGCACCGGTTCGGCGCCACCGGCGAGCTGGGCCTGTTCGAGATGGGGGAGCGGGGCCTGCAGGGCGTCGAGGACCCGAGCGGGATGCTCCTGGGCGATCGCCAGCCGGGCATCGCTGGCGCCGTGGTCGTACCCGTGGTCGAGGGCAGCCGGATCCTGCTGGTCGAGGTGCAGGCCCTGGTCACCCCCACCACCCTCAGCAACCCGCGACGGTCGGTGCAGGGGCTCGACACCGGCCGCCTGGCCCAGCTGATCGCCGTGCTCCACCGCCACTGCGCCACCAACGTGGCCACCCTCGACGTGCACGCCGCCGTGGCTGGCGGTGTGCGGGTCAACGAGCCGGCCGTCGACCTCGGCCTGGCCCTGGCCCTGGCCTCGTCCTCCAAGGACCGGGCCATCCCCGCCGACGTGGTGGCCCTCGGCGAGGTGGGCCTGGGCGGCGAGCTGCGCCAGGTCGGTTCCACCCCCCGCCGCCTGGCCGAAGCGGCCCGCCTCGGCTTCCGCCGGGCCATCCTCCCCCGCTCGGCCCCACCCCCGCCCCCCGGCATCGTGGCCCTGCGGGCCGGCGACCTGCGCACCGCCCTCGACCTCGTCGACCTCTGAGATTCCGCGGCCCACGGCCGCCACGACGGCCGGTTGTGCCCGGGCAGAAGACCGGCGGGTTGTGCCCGGGCAGAAGGTGGCGTTGTGGTGACGGCTTGTGTTGCTGTCGCCTACCGGCTCAGTAGGGGCGGCGGAGGTCCGGGAACATCGGGAAGTGGCGGAGGTTCAGCGTGAGCAGACGGGCCTTGGCCAGGATGGCCGTGGCTGCGATGGCCAGGTCGGCGCCATCGATGCCCTGGTGGCTCGGGAGCCAGCGCCGGCCCAGCTCGCCCGCCTCCTCGGCGACCTGCGCGTCGACCTCGTGCCAGGCGAGCGTGCCAAGCAGCAGTCGGGTGGGTTCCTCCTCGACCGGGCGCATGCCGGCCAGGATCTCCAGGCGGGTGATCTCGCTAGCGTGCAGCGCGCCCGCGGACCGCTCGGTCTCCAGCAGGTCCCGAGCGCCCCGGTGGCCCCGCAGGAAGTCGACCAGGACGGAGGTGTCGACCAGGGCGGTCACGCCTGCAGGCGCCGGCCCGAGCGGACGCGGTCGACCCACGTGGCAGCGCCGACGGTGTCCCCGGACCAGGACCCGAACGCCCGGCCCATGGCGGCCAGGTCGACCTCGGCGGACCGGTCGGAGCCGTAGGTGGCATCGATGGCGTCGCGGATGAGCGCCGACATCGACCGACCCGTCCGCGCCGACGCGGCGTCCAGCAACCGCCGCTCCTCCTCGGTGAGCGAAATCTGGGTGCGGAGCATGATGTAAGGGTACATCGGCAAGACCCGGTGAGAGCCGGTCCCGGCCACCTGCGAGACTTCGGAGATGGGAGAGGCGCCGACCGCGGCGATGCTGGAGGCGCTCGAGGCGGTGGCGCCCGGCACGCCGCTGCGCGACGGCCTCGACCGCATCCTGCAGGCCGGCAAGGGGGCCCTGATCGTCCTCGGCGACGGGCCCGAGGTGCTGCAGATCTGCTCGGGCGGGTTCCTGCTCGACGCCGAGTTCAGCCCCCAGCGGCTGGCCGAGCTGGCCAAGATGGACGGGGCCATCGTCGTGGCCCACGACGCCAGCCGCATCGCCCGGGCCAACGTCCACCTGGTGCCCGACCCGGCCGTGCCCACCAGCGAGACCGGCACCCGGCACCGCACTGCCGAGCGGGTGGCCCGCTTCGTCGACGTGCCCGTGCTGTCGGTCAGCGAGGACATGAACGTCATCACGTTGTACCGCAACGATCAGAAGCACACCTTCGAGTCCATCGCCCGGCTGTTCAGCAAGGCCAACCAGGCCCTGTCCACCCTCGAGCGCTATCGCCGCCGCCTCGACGAGGTGGCCGCCACCCTCGTCGTCCTCGAGCTCGAGGGCGGGGTGACCGGGCGCGACGTGGTGCTGGTCCTCCAGCGGCTCGAGATGGTGAGGCGCATCGCCGAGGAGATCCACGGCTACGTGGTCGAGCTGGGCGCCGACGGACGGCTCGTGCTGCTCCAGCTGGGCGAGCTGATGGGCGGTGTGCACGAGGACCGGGGGGCGCTCCTGGGCGACTACGTCCGGGAGTCGCCCGGGTGGGGGCCCGAGGAGGCCCTGCTCCAGCTGTCCTCGCTGCCCCCCGACTCACTCCTCGACCCCAAGGCGCTAGCCGCCGCCGTCCAGCTGACCCCGACCTCCGATGACATCGACGGGCCGGTCCAGGCCCACGGCTACCGGATGCTGGCCCGTATCCCCCGCCTCACCGACAACCTGGTCAACCGCATGGTCGACCACTTCGGCTCGCTGCCCAAGCTGATGAACGCCACCGTCCACGACCTGTGCTCCATCGAGGGCATCGGTGAGACCAAGGCGTCGCGCATCCGCGAGGGCCTCGACCACATCGCCGAATCGGCCCGGCTCGACCCCACCTGAGGCCCGGCACCGCCCGCGGCGGCTAGAACCTGCCCCATGGCAAGGATCACGCTGCCCTCGGGCACCCCGGCCGAGCTGGTTCGGCCCGACGACGCAGAGCGCTACCCGCTGGGGCTGGTCGTCGCCCCCGACATCAACGGGCTCCGGCCGCTCTTCGACGACCTGGTGGCCCGGCTCGCCGACGAGAACGACTGGCCGGTGGTGGCGGTCGAGCCCTTCCCGGGCCGTACCTTCCCCGAGGGCAACGTGGACGCCCGCTTCGCCGTCCTCCCCGAGATGGACGACGAACGGGTCCTTGGCGACCTGGTGGAGGCCGGCCGGCTCCTGAACACCTCCGAGGTGGCCTGCGTCGGCTTCTGCATGGGCGGCATGTACGCCCTGAAGGCTGCCGGAACCGGCGCCTTCTCCCGCATCTGCGCCTTTTACGGCATGATCCGGGTGCCCTCCGCCTGGAGGGGCCCCGGGCAGGGCGAGCCGCTTGACCACCTCGCCCAGGCGCCGACGACCACCAAGGTCATGGCCGTGGTGGGCGGGCGCGACGCCTACACCCCGCCGGCCGACGTGGCCGCCCTGAGGGCCGTCGGCGCCGAGGTGGCCCTCTACCCCAAGGCCGAGCACGGCTTCGTCCATGACCCGAACCGTCCCGCCCACCGGCCCGACGACGCCGCCGACGCCTGGAAGAAGGCCATCGCCTTCCTGGACTCCTAGGAGCATGCTGAAATAGTCGGCTCGGCTGCCGTGCTCGGTCGCGTCACCGCAGGTCGGACCTGGTGTGGCGGCGCACGCCTCGCTCTACTTCAGCACGCTCCTAGCGGGCCCGTCGTTCGAGGTCGGCGCGGCGCAGGATGCGGTAGCGGCGCTCGGTGACGGCGATCCAGCCCAGGCGGGTGAACTGGGCCAGCGCCTTGTTGACCCGCTCCCGGCTGGCGCCGACCATCCCGGCCAGCTCCTCCTGGGTGATGGGCAGGGCGAACTCGTCCCGGCCGCCGGCCAGCTCCAGCAGCTGCTTGGCCGTGCGGCCCGGGACGTCGAGGAACAGCGACTCGGCCAGCGAGGCGTCGGTGACCCGGATGCGCCGGGCCAGCAGGCCCACGATCGGCCACAGCAGGGCCGGGCGGGCGCTCAGAACCTCGGTCACGGGCGCATACGGCACCACCAGCAGCTCGCCGGCCTCCAGGGCCCGGGCGCCCGCCGTCCGGGGCTCGCCGTCGAACAGGCTCAACTCCCCGAACAGGTCGCCCGCCTCGAGCAGGGCCACGATCGCCTCCTTGGCCTCGGGCACCCGCCGGGAGAGGGCCACCCGTCCGGAGGAGACGATGAACATCCGGTCGGCGGCATCGCCGTCGGTGAAGAGGACTGCGCCGCGGGTCACGGGGCGCCGGCTGGTGTGGGCGGTGATGCGGGCCATCTCGCCGGGGTCGAGGGCCTGGAACAGCTCGACCTTGTGGAGCAAGGTGGCGTCGTCCACCCCGTCAACGTAGGCGATGAGCGGCCGCCCCCGGTTTGTCGAGGGGGTCTCCGGCCCCGTACCCTTCCTCGACCGTCACGTCCGCTCCACTCTGGGAGAAGCATGCCTTTCGACGTCGGTGACCGGGTTGTCTACCCGCAACACGGTGCTGCCGTGATCGAGAAGCGTGAGACCAAGGCCTTCTTCGGCGAGGAACGGGAGTACCTGGTCCTGAAGGTGGCCTTCGGCGATCTCA
>JBBPYZ010000086.1:0-4817 GCA_038199465.1 Acidimicrobiales bacterium
CGGCGTCGAACCGGTCGAGCCGGAGGTCGACGGCGCGCTCTCGCTGGGCCATGCGGGTGATGGCGGACAGCTCACCGGTCGGTCCGGTCACCTGCTCGAGGAGCGAGGTGACGGCAATGGCGACCTGGTCCTGGCGACGGATCACCCCGGCCAGCATGTCGAGGACGGCCTGGAACTTGACGCGGTCGTCGAGGCCCTCGGGGCGGTCGGCCGCAAGGTTGGCGAAGGGGTCACCGTCGAGATGGGCCAGGACCTGCTCGAGGCCGGTGCTCACCCGGGCGAGCTGGCGGAGCAGCGAGCCAGCGTCGCCGGTCGAGCGGGCGAGCGGGGAGAGACGGTCGACCTGGGCCGCCACCGCCGCCAGGCGGTCGGGGAGTGGCCCCACCCGCTCGACGAGAAGCCTGGCGTCGGCCGCCACCGTGCCGGTGGCGAACTCGAGGGCGGCCAGCCGCTCGCCGAGGTCGTTGGAGGCGTTGCTGGCCGGGGCGTCGGGCCGAGCGCCGCTGGCGAGCTTGCCCAGCGTGGCCTGCAGGGGGGCCAGCCAGGGCGGCTCGTCGACTCGGGCCCCGGTGCGCTCCAGGGAGGAGAGCAGGGAGAGTCGGAGCTGGACGAGGGCGCTGCCGAGAGCATCGACCCGCCGGGAGACGGCGGCGGCGGCCCCGTCGACGTCGATGCGGGCGGCCACCGCCTCGGGCGAGGCGGCCACGACCCGGGCCAGCGAGTTGACGTCGGCGCGCATCCGCTCCACGGCACCGACCAGGCTCGTGCTATCGGGGGGCCGCCGGGGCTGCTCCCGGTTGGGTCGCCGCTCCGCCTCAGCCCCCGCGTGCCCCTCAACCACAGCCGGGACGGTAGCCCGACGGCTACCGGGCCGAGGAGAACCGGTCGATCCGGAGGGGTGGGGCGATGCCCCCGGTACGCTCACTGCTCGATGCTGCGCCTGCTGACCGCCGGGGAATCCCACGGCGCGTGCCTGGTGGCCACGCTCGAGGGCCTGCCGGCGGGGCTGGCCGTCACCGTCGAGGACGTCCAGGCCGAGCTGGCCCGCCGCCGGCTCGGGTTCGGTCGGGGCCCCCGGCAGCGCTTCGAGCAGGATGAGGTCGCCCTCGTCGGGGGCATCCGCCAGGGCCGCACCCTCGGCGGGCCGGTCGCCATCACCGTGGGCAACAGCGAGTGGCAGCGCAGCGACCGCTGGCATCAGGAGATGTCGCCCGCCCCGGGGGTCACCCAGGAGCCGCTGACCCAGCCCCGGCCCGGTCACGCCGATCTGGCCGGCATGCAGAAGCACGGGTTCACCGACGCCCGTGACGTCCTCGAGCGGGCGAGCGCCCGGGAGACGGCGGCCCGGGTGGCGGCGGGCACGCTGGCCAAGCTGCTGCTCCGCCAGCTCGGCGTCGAGGTGCTCTCCCACGTCGTGCAGCTCGGTGCGGTGCACACCAACGCCGACCTGCGCCCCGAGCCCGCCGACCTCGGGCAGGTCGACCAGAGCCAGGTGCGCTGCTTCGACCCGGGCGCCGAGGTGGCCATGGTCGATGCGGTCAAGGAAGCGGCGCGCGACGGCGATTCGCTGGGCGGCGTCGCCGAGGTCCTCGCCTACGGCGTCCCCGTCGGGCTGGGCAGCCACACCCACTGGGACCGCAAGCTCGACGGGCTCCTGGCCCAGGCCGTGATGTCGATCCAGGCCGTGAAAGGCGTGGAGATCGGCAACGGGTTCGAGGTGGCGGGCCGCCGGGGGAGCCTGGCACACGACCCGATCGAGTGGGACGGCCTGACGGAGACCTACCGGCGCACGACCACCCTGGCCGGTGGTCTCGAGGGGGGGATCTCGACCGGCGAGCTCGTGGTGGTCCGGGCGGCGATGAAGCCGCTGGCCACCCTGAACCGGCCGGTTCTGGCCACCGTCGATGTGCTGACCAAGGAGGCGACGGTCAGCTTCAAGGAGCGCACCGATGTCACCGCAGTGCCGGCCATGGGGGTGGTGGCCGAGACGATGGTGGCCCTGGTGCTGGCCTCGGAGGCGTTGCGCAAGTTCGGCGGCGACTCGGTGGTGGAGATGGTCCGCAACGCCAAGGCCTTCCGAGGATCCCTCCATGGCTGAGCCCGCCGGCTCCGGAGGCACAGCAGAGCCCGCCGGCTCCGGAGCCGGCTTCAAGGCGGAGCCGGCCCAGGTGCCCCGGGTGCTGCTGGTCGGGATGATGGGGGCGGGCAAGACGACGGTGGGGCGCACCCTCGGGCAGAAGCTCGGGTGGCCGTACCTCGACAGTGACGAGGAGGTGCGGCGCCGCACCGGGCGCACCGTTCCCGAGCTGTTCGCCGAGCGGGGGGAGGCAGCCTTTCGGGCGGCGGAGTCGGCGGTGCTGGCCGAGGCGTGCACCACGCCCCACCCGGTGGTGCTGAGCGTGGCCGGTGGGGCCGTCCTGGCTGAGCTGAACCGCCGCATGATCGCCGCGTCGGGTCTGGTGGTGTGGCTGCGGGCGTCGCTGGCCACGCTCACCCAGCGGGTGGGCGACGGGCGCACCCGGCCACTGCTGGGCAGCAACCCCCGGGCGGCCCTGGCCCGGCTCTATCCCGAGCGGGCCCGGCTGTACGAGGGGCTGGCGACGCTGGTGGTCGACGTCGACGGGGTGCCGGTGGAGCGGGTCGTCGAACGGATCACCGACGCCCTCGCCCGGCGGGGCCCGGAGCCGGCGCCGTGACGGCGCCCCACCAAGGCCCGGGCCGATGACGACCACCGTCGAGGTGCGGCTCGATGACGGGCGGGCCTATCCGGTCGTCATCGGCGCCGGGGCCCGGGCCGACCTGGCGTCGCTCCTGCCGCAGGGCACCAGGCGGGCCGCCATCGTCACCCAGGACGGCATCGGCTTCGCCGTCGACCCCGGTTGTGAGCACCGCACGTTCGCCATCGGGGCCGACGAGGAGGCCAAGACCCTGGCCACCATCGAGGACCTGTGCCGGGGCTTCGCAGTCTGGGGCCTGACCCGTCGCGACTGCGTGGTCGCCGTCGGCGGGGGCGTGGTCACCGACACCGCCGGCTTCGCCGCCGCCTGCTACCACCGGGGGGTGCCCGTGGTGCACGTGACGACCACCCTGCTCGGGATGGTCGACGCCGCCATCGGCGGCAAGACCGGGGTGAACCTGCCGGAGGGAAAGAACCTGGTCGGGGCGTTCTGGCAACCGGCGGCCGTGGTGTGCGATCTCGACGCCCTCGCCACCCTGCCGCCGCGGGAGCTGCGCAGCGGCCAAGGCGAGATGGCCAAGTACGCCTTCCTCGGTGCCCCGGACCTCACCGAGCTGGAGTTCGAGGACGCCGTCGCCGCCTGCGTGCGGCTGAAGGGCGCGGTGGTGGCCGGCGACGAGCGCGAGTCGGTGGCCGGGGGCTCGTTCGGCCGACGGGCCCTGCTGAACTACGGCCACACGGTGGCCCACGCCCTCGAGGTCGACGGCAGGTTCGACCTGCGCCACGGTGAGGCGGTGGCCATCGGCCTGGTGTTCGCGGCCCGGCTGGCCGAGCGTCTGGGCCGCATCGGGCCGGAGCGGGTCGACGAGCACCGGCGGGTGGTGGCCAGCTACGACCTGGACGGCGCCATGCCCTCCGGCCACGACCCCGACCGCCTGCTGGCCCTCATGGCCCGGGACAAAAAGGCCGTCGACGGGCTGACCTTCATCCTCGACGGCCCGCGGGGCTGCGAGGTGGTGGCCGGCGTCGACCCCGACGTGGTCCGCGAGGTGCTGGCCGGTGGCTGACGCCCCGATCGTGCTGCTGCTGTCGGGCCCCAACCTGACGCTGCTGGGCGAGCGGCAGCCGCTCGTCTATGGCACCAGCACCCTGGACGACCTCGTGGAGCTGGCGAAGGCGGAGGCCGCCACCCACGGCCTGGCCCTCGAGCACGTGCAGTCTGACGCCGAGGTTGACCTGATCCGGGCCGTGCACGGCGCCCGGGGGCGGGCCGCGGCCATCGTGGTCAACGCCGCCGCCCTGACCCACTACGGGTGGAGCCTCTCCGACGCCCTGGGCACCTTCGAGGGGCCGGTCGTCGAGCTGCACATCTCCAACCCCGAGGCCCGCGAGCCGTGGCGACGCACGTCGGTGGTGGCGCCTGTCGCCACCGGAACCATCTCCGGCTTCGGCCCCCACGGTTACCGCCTGGCCGTCGCCGCCGTCGCCGCCCTCCTCGGCTAGGAGGCTGGTCGGGCGGCCTACGATGCGCCACCCGTGGCCTTCAGCAGCAACGACCTCAAGAACGGCATGACCCTGGACCTGCCCGAGGGGTTGTTCCAGGTCGTCGACTTTCAGCACGTCAAGCCGGGCAAGGGCGGGGCCTTCGTGCGCACCAAGCTGAAGAACCTCCGGACCGGTGGCACCCAGGACCGCACGTTCCGGGGCGGCGAGCCGCTGAACCAGGCGATCGTGGAGAAGCGCGAGATGCAGCTGCTCTACAAGGACGGCGACGGCTACGTCTTCATGGACATCCAGTCCTACGACCAGATGACCGCCCCCTCGGCCGCACTGGGCGACGCCCCGAAGTTCCTGAAGGACTCGGACAACGCCGTCCTCGCGTTCTACCGGGACGAGATCATCGGCGTCGAGCTGCCGTCGTCGGTCGACCTGGAGGTGGCCGACACCGAGCCGGGCGTCCAAGGCGACCGGGTGTCGGGGGCCAAGCAGCTGGCCCGCCTCGAGACCGGCGTCAGCCTCCAGGTGCCGCTCTTCATCAACCTCGGCGACAAGATCCGGGTCGACACCCGCACCGGCGACTACCTCACCCGGGTCTGATGCTCCAGGGCACCCGGCGCGAGGCGCGCGAGCGGGCCCTCGA
>JBBPYZ010000087.1:0-2464 GCA_038199465.1 Acidimicrobiales bacterium
CCAGCCGGGCCACCACGAGCACGACCGTCCCCCTCACCACCGGCACCGTGCCTGGATCGACCTGCTACACCGACGCCGAGGGCCGGCAGATGTGCGCCATCCCGGGCCGCCCGATCCGCGGCCGTGGCGGGCTGCTGCTGCTGCCCGCCCGGCGCGGCGGACACCCGGCTGACGACGAGGCCCGGATGGAGTACGCGTCGGTGGCCTCGTTCGGTGAGCTGGCCCTGCGCCTGCTGGCCGTCGGCGCCCCGGCCGACCTGGTGGCGGCCTGCCACCGGGCCGCCCTCGACGAGATCCGCCATGCGGCGTCGTGCGTCGCCCTGGGCGCGGGCCAACCGGCGGCCTTCGGGCCGATCCCGAGCCTGCTCGGTCGCCGACTGGGCGGGTGGCGCCGGTCCCGGCGGGCCCAGCTCCGGGGCCTCGCCGTCGAGTCGTTCCTCGACGGCTGGGTGAACGAGGGCGCCGCCGCAGCCCTGCTCCGGGAGCGGGCCGAGCAGGCCGCCTCGGCCGAGGACGGGCTCGTGCTCGGGGCCATGGCCGAGGACGAGCAGCGCCACGCCGAGCTGGCCCGGTCGATCGTTACCTGGTGCTTCGACCAGGACCCGGCGGGGGTGGGTCGGGCCCTGGCCCGGGCGGCGCCCGTCGCCGCCTGAGGCGGAAGGACCCAAAAAGGCCGGAGGAGGCCACAGGTCGTGGCCTGACCTGCCGATGGACCTTGGGTGCAGCCGGCTGTCCCGACCGACGCCCTGGACGCCGCCCGGCTCGGCGAGGGGTGGGCGTTCGAGGGCATCTACAACGCCCTGGCCGGGCCCGTCCGCCGCTTCCTGGCGGCCCAGGGGGCGCCCGATCCCGAGGCCAGCACCCAGGAGGTCTTCCTCCGGGTGTTCCGCAGCCTCGACCGCTTCGACGGCGACGGGGAGCACCTGCGGTCGTGGGTGTTCACGGTGGCCCGCAACCTGCTGACCGACGAACGGCGGGCCGCCGGGCGCCGCCCCGTCCCTTCGGGAGCGCCGGCGCCCGACCGGGCGGACGCCAGGAGCCAGGACGAGCTGGTGGCCGGCATCGAGGCCGAAGAGGTCCGCTCGGTCCTCGACCTCCTGCCCGCCGAACAGCGTGAGGTGGTCGTGCTGCGCTTCCTCGTCGGCCTGCCGCTGGCCGAGGTGGCCTCCATCACCGGCCGCACGCTGGCGGGGGTGAAGGCGCTGCAGCACCGGGGCCTGGCCCGCCTGCGCCACCTGGTCGAAGATCCCGCCCGAAGCCGCGCACCCTTTCCGGCGACCCGGACGTTCACCGCAACGTGATGCACGAAGGCGCACCGACGGCCGAGGTGGCCGGGTTCCTCCGGAGGGCGGCATCCGCCTTCCCGGACGACACCCCCGCACCCGGGCCCGAGCTTGCCCTGCTCATGTCCGGCTGCGCCCCCGCATCGGATGTGCCCACACCGAGCCTGATCCCAACCAGGAGGCCCTCGATGGTCCGCACCGCTCTCTCCACCCTGCCCGGCAAGCTGGCCGCCGCCGCCGCCGGCCTGACCTTCGCCACCACCGGCCTCGCCGCCGCCAGCGCCCTTCCCGGCCCGCTGCAGCAGGTCGTCTCCGATGTCGGGGGCGTCGTCGGCATCGACCTGCCGGTCGGCGACGGCACCACGTCGACGACTGACGGCTCCACCTCGACCACCGAGGGCACCACCCCGACGACCGAAACGACTCACACGACGGAGGGGACGGGGACGACGCCGACGACGGCCGGGACGACGCCGACCGGCTCCGCACCCCTTCCGGCGGCCGCCACCACCGCCTCGCAGGCGGCCCAGATCCACGACTTCGATGAGGTGTGCGGCAACCACGGCACCTACGTCTCCTTCGTGGCCCGCAACGGAACCGAGCCCTCGTGCGCCGCCGAGGTCCGCACCGGCGCCTCGACGCCCACGACCGTCACCGCCCCGAAGTCGGACGACGACGACAGCGATGACGACGCCGCCGACGACGGCGCTGGCGAAACCGACACCGACCCCGTTGAGGGGGACCGGAGCGTCCCGTCGGCCAACGCCGGCTCGGGCAACAGCGGCGGGCAGTCCGGCAACCGCGGCTCGAAGGGGTCGTCCGGCCGCTGAGCAGACGGTGGGCGGCGCTGGCGGCGTCCGGCCCTCCACCGAGGGTCCGCACGCCGCTCGCCCGAGGCCGAGCCTGCCACCGCCGTGTGGTAGGCCGACCGCCGTGACAGGAGCGGCCTCGCTGCCCCGGGTCGCGGCGGTCCTGGAGCGCCAGCGGGCGGCCGGGCTGCACCCGGGGGCCTGCCTGGTGGCCACCCTCGACGCCGAGCCGGCCGGCGCCGTTGCGGTGGGCGAGGCCCGCCCCGGGGTGGCCATGGGGCCGGAGACGGTGGTGCGGTGGTTCTCGATGACCAAGCTGGCCACCGCCCTGCGGGTGGCCATGGCCTGGGAGGCCGGCGCCCTCACCCTCGA
>JBBPYZ010000088.1:0-15218 GCA_038199465.1 Acidimicrobiales bacterium
CCAGCCGCCGCAGCTCGGGTGCATCTCGCTCCGAGCGGCCAGCCACTGCCCCCCGTCGATCCCGCCGTCAAGCTGCACCGCCCCCGGCGCCTTTTCGATCTCCCCCAACGCCGAGACGATGGCTGCATCCACCATCTGCCGCAGCGCCCCGAGCTTCAAGAGCCGGACTTCGGCAGTGCCGGAACCAGCGACATCCGCCTGCTCAACCAGCACCGACCGGCTCGAACACATGTTCGTATCATAGGCCGGACCCGCCAGAATGTCCAGCACTTTGAAGGCAAATCTCGAAGCCATTTTCCACCCATCCACTCGGCTCCCAGAACTTCGTCTACGACATCGCGGGTCGCCTGACCACCCACCCGGGTGGTGGGCCACGAGCTCAGCGACGTGCTGTCGCCTATGACGCCCGGGCAACACCACCACCCTCGGCGCCCAGACTCTCACTTGGTCGGCGCCGACCGTCGCCTGTCCGCCGCCAACGCCAGCGGGACCAGGGTGACCTACAAGCGGGACGCCACCGGCCGGATAGCGAAACAAGTTCGAGCAGCCCGCGTCCGAAGTCGGTAAGTTTCAGCGAGTGACCGCACGCAGCCCCGTTCTCACGGTGCTTGTCTTCGGCTCAGTTGTGTTCGTTGCGTGCGTCCCGTCCGACGCTGGACGATCGGTAACCGTCACGAACCAGTGTGGAATACCAGTTGCGTTCGTACTCGGCGGCGGTCAACCTCCGGCCGCGCCCGACGAGAAGACCGCAGACCGCCTCGGAGAGAACAGGTCCGAGACCTACTCGGTCCTCGTGGGGCGGGATCAACCAATCTACGTCTGGGTCACCGACCCACCCGCTCCTTCACCCGTCAGCGTTGCGCCGAGGGCAACCGGTGTCCTACCGTCGTCCTTTCTGGGAACCCATGCATCGCCACTGAGGGTCCGTAGTGTGCTGGGGCTTGCATAGAAACTAGTTGCGTCAACATGCGATAGTGAATCGGGCCTGATGGTGCGTCAGCCGAGCGGAGGCGACGCTGCGGCGAGCGCAGCGAGCCGGCGGCGCAACAACACAGCCCTCAGGTCGGCAGCGGGGCGAAGTCCAGGTCGCCGGTAGAGCGGTCGGCCTCGTCGATGGCCACGCGGATGCGGTCGCCGACGTGGTAGGTGACCTCACCGACGGTGGCCGACAGCTCGTCAGGGGCCTGAACGTAGGCGGCGGCGTTGCCGGGGGCCAGGTTCTCCGACGGGACCGTGCCGACCAGGTCGAAACGGTCGACCCGGATGCGCAGGCCGGCTCGGCGCACGGCGCCGACCAGGGCCGTGGTCTTGTAGGGGCGGCCGCCGGCGATGGTGCGCTGCAGCACGTCGGCCCACAGCAGCTTCAGCTCGAAGCGCTCGGCCCGACTGACCGCGCCGGCCCGGTGGTCGAGCCACCCGGCCAGCGTGCCCAGCTCGGCGGCGGTCGGCCCGGCGGCCGGGTCGCCGCCCAGGACGGCGTGAGCCGCCCGGTGCACCACCAGGTCGGCATAGCGCCGGATCGGGGAGGTGAAGTGGACGTAGGCGCCGGAGGCCAGGCCGAAGTGGCTGCCGGGGTCGGTCTCGTAGCCGGCCCGCTGCATGCCCTGAGCCACCAGGCCGGCCACCACCGTGCGCTCGAGGCCGGCGTCGGCGGCGGCGTCGACCAGGGCTTCGGTGGCCGACGGGTCGGCCAGCGCCTCGACGTCGACCCGTAGCCCGACCGTGGCCAGCAGCCCCACCAGCTGCTGGAGGCGCTCGGGGTCGGGAGCGGGCTGCACCCGGTCCAGGGCGGGGGCGCCGTGGTGGAGCAGCCATCCCGCCACGGCCTCGTTGGCCGCCACCATCAGCCGTTCGATGAGCCGACTGGCCATCGGCGTCGGCATCACCCGCTGCAGGGTGACCCGGTCGCCGTCAACCGCCGGGCGGGCCTCGGCCTCGGTGAACAGCCCGCCGGAACCGGCTCCCCGGGCCAGGCGGTGGGCGCCGATGCGCTCGGCCGCCTCGTGGGCGGCGAAGACCGACGCCTTGACGGCCTCGGCCACCTCGGCCTGGGGAGTGACCTCGGCGCCGTCGTCGGCGTCGGCGACGGGCTCGCCGGTGAGCCAGCCCTCCACCTGGGCGTAGGTGAGGCGGGCGGCCGAGCACACGGTGCTGGCCGTGACCTCGACCTCGCCCACCTCGCCGCCGGCGCCTACCGAAAAGGCGACGGTGAGGGCCAGGCGGGGCCGTCCCGGGCGCAGGGAGAGAGCTCCCTCGGACAGGTGGCGGGGCAGCATCGGCCACCCGCCGCTGGCCAGGTAGGTGCTGGTGGCCCGGGTGCGGGCCCGGCGGTCGAGGTCGCTGCCCGGCCTCACCGTGGCGGCGGCGTCGGCGATGTGGACCGACACCCGGGTGGCGCCCGAGTCGAGGCGCTCGGCGTGGACGGCGTCGTCGAGATCGCGGGTGCCCGAGCCGTCGATCGTGCAACACGCCTGCCCGGTGCGGTCAACCCGGACTCCGGCCAGCGGGTCGGCCGACGGCTCGATGCCTCCGGAGCCGGCGGGCTGGGCTGTGCCTCCGGAGCCGGCGGGCTCGGCCCCGTGCTGGGGCTCGGGGTCGGCGGCCAGGTCGGCGGCCAGGTCGGCGGCCAGGGCGGCGTCGGCGTCGGCGGCCAGGGCCGGATCGCTCCGGTCGATGGCCCCGAGGTGCCGGGTGGCGGCCAGCAGGCGCAGCCACCGCCACGACGAGGCGTCGACGGGGCCCGCCACCAGCGCCCCGCACCGACGCAGAGACCCGTCGAGCGACGCCTCGCCGATGGTGAGCACGCAACCTCGGCCCGCCTTGGCCCCCCGAGGCAGCAGATCGTCGGGCACCGTCCAGTCGCGGTTGGCCAGGGCCGGGTCGGGCCGCAGCATCAACCGGCCCTGCTTCTCCACCAGCAGCCCCACCAGCAGCCGGCGGGTGCGGCTGACCAGCACCAGGTTCTCCGCGGTCAGCCCCTTCCCCCGGCCTTCGTCCACCCCCTCGCACACCACGCGGTCGCCGTCAACCAGGTCGACCAGCGCCGGCGGAGGGATGAACAGCGAGTCGACCGGCCCGTTCGGCCCCTCGGTGGGCGCATCGAGGTTGACGAAGCCGAAGCCCCGTCGGTGGGGGCGGACGGTTCCGGTGAGCGACACGGTCTGCGAACCCTACAGAGTGTGGGCGATGCGCCTCCGCTGCTCGGCCTCCTGCTCACCCGGCCTCGAGCCCCTGGTGGTGGCCGAGCTGGCCGAGCTCGGGGTGCGGGCCGGGCCCACCGGGCCAGCGCTCGTCCCCTTCACCGCCACCTCACGCCAGCTCTACGCCGCCTGCCTGCGCAGCTCAGTGGTCAGCCGGCTGCTGGTGCAGGTGGCTCAGTTCCCGGCCCGCACCTTCGCCGCCCTGGAGCGCGAGGCCGCCGCCGTCGACTGGTCGCCCTGGACCGCCAGCGGTGGAACGTTTCGGGTGACGGCGGTGAAGAGCCGCCTGTTCCACACCGAGGCCATCGCCGAGCGCCTCGAGCGGGCGGCCGGGGGCGCCGGTCCTACGCCGTTCGTGGTTCGGCTCGACCACGACCACGTCACGATCAGCGCCGACGCCGGCGGCGACCCCCTCCACCGCCGCGGGTGGCGTTTGGCTACGGCCAAGGCCCCCCTCCGCCCCACCCTGGCCGCCGCCGCCCTGCGCACCGTGGGCTGGGACGGCACCACCCCGCTGATCGACCCGTTCTGCGGATCGGGCACCATCGCCATCGAAGCTGCGGGCCTGGCCGCCAGCGTGGCCGCCGGACGCCTCCGAAGCTTCGCCCTCGAGGCCTGGCCTTCCTTCGCCCCGGGCACCTGGGCCAGCGTGGTCGGCGAAGCCGGGGCCCGTGCCGCCGCCGCGGCCCAGCAGCTGACCCAGGCGGCCGTGCTGGCCACTGACCACGACGCCGGTGCGTGCGCAGCGACGCGAGGCAACGCCGAGCGGGCCGGCGTGCACCTGGAGGTGCGACAGCAGCCGCTGTCGGAACTGGAGCCGCCCGCGGGACCGGCGGGCTGGCTGGTGGCCAACCCGCCCTGGGGTGCCCGCACCGGCGCCGGAGCTGATCTGGTCGACCTCCACCGGCTGCTCGGCTCTGTCGTCCAGGAGCGGCTGGCTGGCTGGGGCGTGGCCCTCCTCGTGGCCGATCACCGCCTGGCCCGTGCCACCGGCCTCCCGCTCCGGCACCGGTGGTCGACGCTGGCCGGCGGCGCCAGGGTCCACCTGTTCACCAGCACGGCGGCGGGCGCTCCCTCCCCATGAGCCCCCCGGTCACCGGCACCGACCCTGCTTCGCTGGGCCTGGTCCCGCGGTGGCGGGTGCCTCTGGCGCTGCCGGCCTGAACCGGCCGCCAGGCGCCCGAGTGGTCAGCTCCGGGCTTGGCGCTTGTGCTTGGCCATGTGGGCGGCGGCCGACTCGACCGAGCCGGAGCCCTTACCGGCGTTCCTGGCCTGGGCGGGGGTGCCGGAGCGGATGCCGCCCCCGGTGCCCCAGCTGGTGATGACCCGGATAGCGCCCTCATGGCCCTTGGGGCAGGAGACGGGCTGGTCAGACTCGGAGATGGGCCGGCGCACCTCAAAGGCCTCTTCACAGGTCGGGCACCGAAAGTCATAGAACGGCATGGGGCCCAGCCTACGGCGCTCCCCGACGTAGTCCCCCTTGCAGGTCGGTGGCGTGAACATCCGTTCCGTCGGAAGGAGTTCGCGGTCATCCTGACTTAGGGTTCGCCCGGTCATGGCCACCCCCCGAACACGCCGACTGGCGGCCCCGCTGCTCGCCCTGCTCATCCTTCTGCTCCTCGGTGGCGCCGCCGCCGTCCTCGTCGTGGGGGTTGACGACGAGGACGACGTCGCCGCGTCGGCCTCGACCACCACCACGGTGCCGGCGCCCGCCTTCCCGGCCGAAGGCGAGACGACGACCACCGTTCCGGTCGATCCTGCCCCGACCACCACGATGCCGGCCGCGCCCGAGGTCGGGGCCGCCGACCCCGTGCCAACCACCACGCCGACCTTCAGCGAGCCCACGACGACCACCTCGACGACCGCCTCCCCGGTGTCGGGCACCGGCCCCGTCACCGATGTGGGGCCGGCCGAGGAGGCGCCGAAGCCGGTGACCGACGTGCACCCCGAGACCGGCGGCGGACCCGCCCCGTGGCCGGCGGCGGTGGCGGTGGCCGTGGGCGTGGGCGTCCTGGCCTGGCGGAGGCGATCGGCGGTCGTATGACCGGGCTGCTCACCGAGATCGACCACGTCGCCATCGCCGTCCACGACCTCGAGGCCGCCATCGCCTGGTACCGGGAGGCGTTCGGGGCCGAGGTCGAGCACCGGGAGGTGGTCGAGGCCGATGGTGTCGAGGAGGTCCTGCTGCGGGTCGCCCAGTCCTTCGTCCAGCTGCTGAAGCCCACCCGGGACAGCTCGCCCGTGCACGCCTTTTTGGAGCGGCGGGGCGAGGGCATCCACCACGTGGCCTACCGGGTGGATGACTGCGCGGCGGCGCTGCAGGCGGTGAAGGAGGCTGGCGGCCGGGTCATCGACGAGCGGCCCCGGCCCGGAAGCCGGGGCACCACGGTGGCCTTCGTCCACCCCAGCGGCGCCTTTGGCACCCTGATCGAGCTGGTGCAGGAGGCCGCTCCGATCAGGGGGTCCCGGGGGTGAGCCCGGTGTCGGGCCCGAGGATCACCGGATCGCCCTGGCGGGCGTCGACCACCACGAGGAGGAGGACCGCGGCCAGGAACAGCGTGGCGCCGGTGGCGGCGATCCCGGTGCCGGTGACCGGCTCCCCCCGGCCCCGCACCACGACCCCCGTCACCACGAGCACGCCCCCAAAGGCGACCGCGGCCAAGGGGGCCACGGCCAGGGCGACGAGCCCGGCGGCGCTGAGGCCGAGCAGGATGGGCAGAGGGGAGGTCATCGGCTCAGGCGGGCGGGGCGGCCTGGGTGTTGGTGGGCTTGGCCATCAGGCGACTCCAGGGGGCGGGTTGGCCGGCCGCGTTGGCCGGCGGGGCGGGGGATCGGACGATCAGGAGCAGGGCGCCCACCAGGGCCTGGGCGGTGGCCGCCATGACCGAATGGTGAGGTAGCCGAAGGGCGGCACCCAGATGATGGTGCACGGGTTGAGCGGATGGCAGACGCCCCCGTCGACGCCCGGCGGCGGGCGCCGGCCGACCGGCGGGCCAGCAGACGCAGGCCCCGGCCAGCAGGGCCAGCGTGACCGTCCACCAAGAAACCCAAACCGCCGAAAGCGGCCCCGGGTTCACGGTCGGGGAACGGCGCCGCCAGCGTCACCGGGCGTGCGGGCGGTCAGGGCCCGAAGAGCTCGGTCTGGCGCCGGACCGGCTGCTCGATGGTGGGCCGGCCGGTGACGGGCAGCAACCCGGCGGTGGTGAGGTCGGCGACGGTGACGAGCGGCCCGGCGGCGATGCGGGCCAGGAGATCGGCCTGCGCCGGCTCCAGGTCGACCAGCAGCGTCAGGACGTTGAGCAGCTCGAGCAGCTCGGTTGTCCACGCCGGGTCCCAGGTGGTGGGGACCAGGGCGTCGAGCGGCGAGGACCTTCGCCCGTCGGGATCCTTCTTGCGGCGGTCGAACCAGCGCTTCACCACCCGCATGCCGCTCACCTCGTAGGCCCACACGTTGGGTTCGACCGGCGTGATCCGACCCGCGCCCACGGCCAAGGTGCAGGTCGCAGGCTCATAGGCGATCGCCTCGGGCATCCCGGCCTCGTCGTGGGGGATGGCCACGGCCACCAGGGGCCGGCGGCCCGGCGGCAGCCTGGGCGGCCCCGCCGGCCGCCCGCCGCCGGGTCGCGGAAGCGCTCGCCGTAGGTGTGCAGCCACAGCACCTGCGCACCGAGCGCCGCCGCCTCCCCGAACAGGGCGGCGTCGGCGGTGAGCGGCACCCGCAGCCCCGGGGTGGTCAGGTCGTCGGCGTAGGTGGCCACGTAGGCCGGCGAGGCCAGCAGGGCGGCCAGGTAGGCGAACACCTCGGTCGGGGCCGGCGCCGTGCCGTAGAGCCCGGCCAGGTGGTCGAGCAGCCCGGGCACCAGGTTGGGCTTGGTGGCGGCGGCGTCGAGCCACAGCGGGAACGCCCGCCCGCCGAACGAGCCCCGGAAGTGATCGAGGTCGGGGATGAGGCATGTGGCACTCGCCGCTGGGCCTGACGACGGTGAGGTGCGGCTCAGAACCGTGAGGTGAAGCTGACCGGGAGCAGAGCGCACCTGCCAGAGGCCGGGGTTGGGTTGGTTGATCACCCGCTTGTCGGGGATGATCCATTGGCGGTCGAAGCTGCGGTAGCCGATGCGGACCGGATCGGCGCAGGGGCCGGCCTCGTCGGCCAGGGCCGCCCGGGCGGGGTAGCCGGGCAGGTTGTCGGACAGCACGGTGGTGATGGCGCGGTCCCGCGTGTGCTCGTGGAGCAGCGCCGCCTTCTCGCCCCGTGGCGCCGCCATGAGCCGCTGCCACCGAGCCCGCAGGACGGCGGGCGACGGACCCGACACCCAGGTGCGGCCGGGCATCATCCCCGAGCCCGACCAGGCCAGCAGGTCGTCCATGGCGGGGAGCGACATCCAGGTGGCGGCGCCGGCGGGTAGGAGCGGGTCGGTCCAGCCGTCGGCGCCGGCCACCCAGCCGGGACCCTTGAGGGTGAGCGCCTTCAGCTGGGCGAACTTGTCGTGGCGGGTACCGGTGACCGTGGTGAAGCGCACGGGCGCGGGGACCTCGGGGCCGGTGGTTCCGTCGCGGACGGCCACCACGATGCACACCGGCTGCTGCACGCCCTGGAAGATGCGGGTGGCCACCTCGGGCTGGTGACCCTCGGGGCTGCAGTCCACCACCCACACGGCATCGGCCGTGCGACGCAGGTAGTCGCGCATCCGGGCGAAGCCGGGGCCGTTCAGGAACCCGGCCACGGTGATGAAGGCCACCACCCCACGCTCGCCCGGGTGGCCGTCGAACACCTTCCACGTCGCCCAGCGCCAGAAGTAGACGTAGGGGTTGTAGAGGTGCTTCACGTGCGTACCCAGGCCCCAGGCCTTGGGCGGCAGGAAGTCGGCCAGCGGCGCCGACTGGGTGGCGGCGGGGTCACCGGTCTCGACCCAACCCCCGCTGCCCCTGCTGCGCTCCCGGTAGGGCGGGTTGCCGATGACCACGACCACCGGGTCCTCGGCCTTCACCCGGTTGGCCCGCTGGCGGCTCTGGGCGATCTGTCGGTACTGGGCGCTCAGCTGCTCCTCGACCTCGTAGGGGTTCGAGAGCGTGTCGGCCAGGAACAGCCGGAGCCCGTCGGCCGGCAGCGCGGCGGCGTGACGGGTGAACTCGGCGGCCAGCCGCAGCTCGGCCACCGAGTAGGGGCCGGCCTGCAGCTCGAAGCCGACCAGGCGGCTTGACGCCTCGGCCAGCCGGGCTGCCACCGCACCCGGCCCCTCGTCCTCGCCCACCCGGGCTGCGATGCGGTCGATGATGCGCACCAGGTAGGTGCCGCTGCCGGTGCAGGGGTCGACCACGTGCACGCCCGGCGAGGCGAAACCGGCGCCGTGGCCCAGGCGGGTGCGCAGCACCTCGCCGACGAGGCCGACCATGGAGTCGACCACCTCGACCGGGGTGTAGTAGCTGCCCGTAGCCCGGCGCAGCGCCGGGTCGTAGACGTCGAGGAACTCCTCGTAGAAGTACAGCCAGGCGGCGTCCCGGCCCCGGCTGACGGTGGGCCAGTCGACCACGGCCAGCACCCGGCGCAGCGTCCCCACCGACACGGCCAACTTGGGGAGGACCTGGGTGTCGGTGAGCAGGTCGAGCGCCCGACCGACCAGGGTGTGGCGTTGCCCCAGCAGGGCCGCCACCCCGTGGAGGTCCCCCGGTCCGTCGAGAGCGATGCCCTCGACCCGGGCCAGCAGCAGCCCGAAGGTGACCGTCTGGGCGTAAGCATCGGCGAACTCGGCGTCGGACAGGGTGGGGAACAGGATGCGGCGCCAGTCGGCCTTGAGGGCCTGCAGGCCCAGGTCGGTGACGAGCAGCTCCTCGACCTCGGCCCGCAGCACCCGGCACAGTCGGGCCGTCACCCCGGCCAGCTCCTTCGGCCGGCGGGGCGGGATGGGTGACCACCGCAGGAAGTCCTCGATCAGGCCGACCAGGCCTCCGGTCGGCGGCGGAGCCAGCGCCCTACCGGCCGTCTCGACATCGCCGACGAGGCTGACCACCTGGCCCACCCGCTCGCCGTCGCGTACAGGCCGAAGCTCTGCCCGTCGCTGTACAAGACGTTCGGCAGGCAGGCCAGGCGCTCCCACTGGCGCTTGTCGTGCCCCTTGAACCTGGCGGGCTCGGCCCCTTTGCCGGGAGCCTTGATCTCGACGAAGCCGATGAGGGTGCCGCCGACGTGCACCGCGTAGTCCGGGCGGATCCGCTCGTCGGCCAGGTGGTGCTCGCCGCTGGCCACGACGTTGCCGAGACCGGCCAGGGCCGCCACGTCGGCGAGGAGCTGCTCGAACGGCGAACGGAGGTGGTCCTCGGGCTCGCCGCCCCCGACGGAGAACTTGGCGGCGATCGCCGCGCCGTAGCTGGCGACGGCCGCGGCGAGCTGCGGGGGAGGCACGGGTGTCAGTCTGACCGAGGGGTGGGTCATCCCCGGAGGACCGAGCTCGCAGCCGGGATCCCCCCTCGGCGGCTGTGGCAGGCTCGAACCCGCATGCGGGTCTTCCTGGTCGACGGCACCTTCGAGCTGTTCCGCCAGTTCTACGGGGCGCAGCGCCACCGGTCGGCGGAGTCGATGCCCACGGCCGGGGTGGTCGGCGTGCTGGCCTCGGTGCTGCAGCTGCTGGAGGAGGGGGCCACCCACGTCGGGGTGGCCACCGACCACGTCATCGAGAGCTTCCGCAACGGCCTGTGGGCCGGCTACAAGACCGGCGCCGGCATCGACCCGGTGCTGCGGGCCCAGTTCGAGCCGCTCGAGCTGGCCCTGGAGGCGCTGGGGGTGGTGGTGTGGCCGATGGTCGACCTCGAGGCCGACGACGCCCTGGCCTCGGCCTGCGCGGTGTGCCGTGACGACCCCGCCTGCGAGCAGGTGGTGATCTCCTCGCCCGACAAGGACCTGGCCCAGTGCGTGGTGGGCGGCGAGGTGGTGCTGCTCGACCGCATCCGCAAGGCCGTGATCGACGAGGCCGCTGTGATGGCCAAGTACGGGGTCCCCCCCGTCTCGATCCCCGACTGGCTGGCCCTGGTGGGCGACACCGCCGACGGCTTCCCCGGCCTGCCGGGGTGGGGAGCCAAGTCAGCGGCGGTGGTCCTGCGCCGCTTCGGCACGATCGAGGCCATCCCCGACGACGTGGCCGACTGGGACGGCGTCGCCGTGCGCAGCGCCGGGTCGCTGGCCGGCACGCTGGCCGCGGCCCGCACCGAGGCGGCGCTGTTCAAGCGCCTGGCCCCCCTGGTCGTCGACCGTTCCCTCCTCGGCACCGTCGACGACCTGCGGTGGCCCGGTCCGACCGCGGCCTTCCCCGGTGTGGCCGAGGCGCTGGGGGCCCCGGCCCTGGCCGCTCGGGCCGAGGTGACGGCCGCCGACCGCTGAGCCGGGCTCTCGCGATGGATATGGCCCGCGATCTGACCCGATCGGGCTATGGCGCACACGGCCCGCGAGGGGCACCATCACCTTCATGCTCGTCGGACTGCTCCTCGGCCTCGCCGGCTCGGTGCTCGTGGGGCGGGCCGCCCACGACCACACCCTGGTCGCCGCCCTCCCGATCCCGTGGGTGACGGCATCGCTCGGTCTCGCTGTGATCGCCATCGGCTGGGTCCTGAGCACCGCCACCCCTCGCTTGGCCGCCGGACTGGCCGCCGGGGCCCTTCCCGGCGCCGTCTACGCCGCCGTCGCTCTGGCCCGGAGACGGGGAGAGGCAGCTGGCCTACGGCTGGTCGGCCATCCTGATCGCCCTTGGCGGCCTGGCCTCGGGGCCGGGCTCCACGCCTCGCGCAGCCACACCCGACCCTGGTCGGCCCGGCGCCGCACCGCCTCTCGGGTCCCGAGGGCCCGGCTGCGCTGACCGGGCCGGTTCCTCAGGCGAACGCCGACGGGATGGCGAGGGTGAGCGCCCGCTCCAGCCGGCGTCGGTAGGCAGCGCGGTCCAGCTCGACCACCCCGAGCGAGGCCAGGTGGTCGGTGCGCCACTGCACGTCGAGAAGGCGGCCCTCGGCGGCGCCGGCCGCACCCCCGAGCAGCTCGACCAGGCCGACCAGGGCCACCTTCGACGCGTCGGGCCGGTGGTGGAACATCGACTCGCCAGCGAACAGCCCGTGGGTGGCGATGCCGTAGAGGCCCCCGGCGAGGTGGCCCTCGTCGGACCAGGCCTCGACAGAGTGGGCCCAGCCCAGCTGGTGGAGACGCAGGTAGGCGGCGGCGATCTCCCCGGTGATCCAGTGGCCCTCCCGGTCAGGGTCGGCGCAGGCGGCCACCACCGCGGCGAAGGCGGTGTCGACCCGCACCTCGAACCGGGCGCACGACCGCCGCAGGCTGCGGCTGACCCGCAGCCCGTCGAGGGGGAGGACACCCCTGGGCTCGGGCGACCACCACGCCAGCAACCCGTCCTCGACCGGCATGGGGAACAGCCCGCGGCGGTAGGCGGCCAGCACGGTGCCGGGCTCGAGATCGGCGCCCACCCCCACGATCTCGCCCGCACCCGGGGGCACGGTGGGAAAGGCATACCGCGACGACGGTGGCTCGACCGGCAGGATCAGCCTCCGACGGTGCGGCGCGTCGGCCGTTTGCAGGCGGCCTCTGGCACAGAACGGCCATCGCGCCTCATGACTGGACCGTAGCCAACCCTGATGCGCAGCCCGCGTGGGAACGTGCCCTCAGGCAGCGCAGCGACCTCGCCAGATGGCGGACGGCACTCACCCGCTCGGGCAGGCCCGCCTCGATGATCGCCAGGCCCTCTCTGGACGACAGGCGGTCGGCCATCGGGCCGAGTGATTCCTCCGTCGTCGCCCCTACGATCCGGGGCCATGGAGCACCCCATGGGCGAGCAGCTGGCGCGGCTCGCCGAGCGCAAGGAGCAGGCGCTGCACGCCGGCAGCGAGGAGGCGGTGCAGCGTCAGCACGACCGGGGGAAGATGACCGCCCGTGAGCGGATCGACCACCTGCTTGACGAGGGGTCGTTCCAGGAGCTCGACATGCTGGCCCGCAGCCGGGCCACCGGGCTGAAGGAGACGCCGTACACCGACGGGGTGGTCACCGGTTTCGGCACTGTCGAGGGGCGCACGGTCTGTGTGTTCAGCCAGGACTTCACGGTGTTCGGCGGGGCGCTGGGCGAGGTGTTCGCCGAGAAGATCCACAAGGTCATGGACCTGTCGTCCAAGATCGGGGTGCCGATGATCGGCATCAACGACGGCGCCGGCGCCCGCATCCAGGAGGGCGTGGTCTCGCTCGCCTCCTACGGCGGCATCTTCCACCGCAACGTGCAGGCTTCGGGGGTGGTGCCCCAGATCTCGGCGATCATGGGCCCCTGCGCCGGCGGGGCCGTCTACAGCCCGATCATGACCGACTTCATCTCCATGGTCGACCAGACGTCCTACATGTTCATCACCGGCCCCGACGTGGTGCGGACGGTGACCGGGGAGAACGTCACCCAGGAGGAGCTGGGCGGGGCCATGACCCACGCCACCAAGTCGGGCGTGTGCACCTTCGTCGAGCCCGACGACAAGGCCTGCCTCGACGGGATCCGGACGCTGCTCGCTTACCTCCCGGCCAACAACCTGGAGGAGCCGCCCACCCTGGCCAGCGACGACGACCCCGAGCGTCGCTGCCCAGAGCTCACCGACCTGATGCCGGCCAGCCCCGACCAGGGCTACGACATGAAGAAGGTGGTGGCGTCGGTGGTGGACGACGGCACGCTCCTCGAGTACGCCCGCCACTGGGCCCGCAACATCGTGTGCGCCTTCGCCCGGATCGACGGCCGCCCCGTCGGGATCGTCGGGAACCAGCCCCTCCACCTGGCCGGCGTCCTCGACATCGAGGCCAGCGAGAAGGCGGCCCGCTTCGTCCGCACCTGCGACGCCTTCAACATCCCCCTGGTCACCTTCGTCGACGTGCCCGGCTTCCTGCCCGGCACCGCCCAGGAGCAGGGCGGCATCATCCGCCACGGGGCCAAGCTGCTCTACGCCTACTGCGAGGCGACGGTGCCCCGCATCCAGGTCATCACCCGCAAGGCCTACGGCGGGGCTTACGTGGTGATGAACTCCAAGTCGATCGGCTGTGATCTGGCCTACGCCTGGCCGTCAGCCGAGCTGGCCGTGATGGGCCCGAGCGGGGCCGTCGAGATCGTCCACCGCCGCGAACTGGCTGAGGCCGCCGACCCAACCGCCCGCCGGGCCGAGCTGATCGAGGCTTACACCGAGCGCCACGCCAACCCCTACGAGGCGGCCGAGCGGGGCTACGTCGACGACGTCATCGACCCAGCCGACACCCGCCGGGTGCTGGTCCGCTCCCTGGCCTTCCTGCGCACCAAGCGCGAGGAGCTCCCCAAGCGCAAGCACGGCAACATGCCGCTGTGAACGAGCGGGGCGAACGAGCCGGCGGTGCCGCCCGAGGCACGGCGGGAAGCAGGGCCATCGAGCCGGCGGTGCTGGCCGCCATCGTGGCCGCCGTCGAGGCCACCTGGCCCCGGGCCGCTGCGGCCGAACCGGTAGTTGAGCCGGCCGAGCCGGAGCGTTGGCGGTTCAGCCGCCGCTGGTGGTCGACCCCGCCCGCCGCCCGCCGGCTGCGGTCCTGGTAGGCCGCAGCCCTGCCTCAGGTGCCGCTGGTGCTGGGCGGACTGGTGATCCCGTCACCGGCCGTGGCGCCACCGCCACAGCCGGTGACGCCGAGGGCGAGCACGGCCACCGCGGCGGCGGCGAGCACGAGGCGGGTGAGGCGGCACGTCTGCACGGCCGAAGAACCTAGCCCGGCATCCCGAGGCGCTCCCAAACCCGGGCGCCCGGGGCCCGAACGGCCCTACTTCCAGACCTACTCGCGCCCAAAGGCAATCAGGTGAACCTGAGGAGACCCCTCGATCCCGCAAGTGACCCGCGCCGCTGTCGGCCCAGGGAGGTTGAAAACGGCCGAAACTGGCTACTCCTCCTCAGGAGGTGTTCGCATCACCCGAGAATGAGGGTAACGGTCGGTTTGAAGAAGCCTGACGGCAAGAGTTCTTGGCTGGCCTAGGGGAACGAACGTGCCGTACTCGTGCCAAGAGCCGGATCCCGTGTCGAGCGAGCCGGCGGTGGGGTTCACGCCCCCGGAAGGAAGGTCCACGATGAGATCCCAAGATGGCCAGGCACATGCTGTCAGGCGGGGACTCGCCCGACCCATGACGAGGAACGTCGTCGTGGGCTCACTGATGGCCGCGCTGTTCGCGTTCCTGGGAGGCTTCTCCAACGACGCCCTCGGCGCGACTGTGGCGCCGGCACGCCTGGGCACAGCCGGCAACTTTGCGGTGCTGGCCGGTTCCACCATCACGAACACCAACATGACCACCATCGCAGGAGATGTCGGGTTGTCCCCAGGCTCTGCTGTGACCGGGTTCGCCCCCTGCACGGCTCCTCTTCCCGCCGACTGCGTCGCCTTGACCGGAGCGCTGCAGGTGGCCAACGGCGTCGCTCTCCAGGCCAAGGCGGACCTGCTGACGGCCTACAACAACCTCCTCACCCTTGAGAGTTCGTGCACCAAACTTCCGGACGTGGAGCTCGGCGGGATGACCTTCCTGCCCGGTGTCTACTGCTCGGCCACCTTCGGCCTCTCCGCAGGACAGACCGTGACCCTTGACGCCAACGGCGATCCCGATGCTGAGTTCATCTTCTTGACAGGGGCGGGCGGGAGCACACTGATCACGGGCGCCGGAAGCCGGGTGGCCTTCACCGACGGAGCCCAGGCCTGCAACCTCTACTTCCAGGTGGCCAGCTCAGCGACGATAGGCGTAGGCAGCGCCTTTGCCGGGAACATCCTGGCAGCTCAGTCGATCACGGTGCAGCAGGGCACCAGCCTCGCCGGGAGGGCGCTGGCGCTGAACGCCGCAGTCACACTCGACAACAACACCATCACGAAGGCGGACTGCGAGATCCTGACGCCTCCGACGACGGTGCCTCCGACGACGGTGCCTCCGACGACGGTGCCTCCGACGACGGTGCCTCCGACGACGGTGCCTCCGACGACGGTGCCTCCGACGACGGTGCCTCCGACGACGG
>JBBPYZ010000089.1:0-4758 GCA_038199465.1 Acidimicrobiales bacterium
AGCCTCGACCTCGACGTGGTAGCCGCCTTTGTGCAGGCCGCTTCCGGCCCGGCCAACCTGGCCGTCACCCTGCGGCTCATGGCCGGCGCCGGCCTGGCCACCGAGGGTTTCCTCCCCGGCCAGGTGGGCAGCTCGGCCATGCCCCACAAGCGCAACGCCCGCTCCAGTGAGCGCATCACCGCCCTCACCCACATCCTGGGCGGCCACCTGGCCATGGTCTCAGCCCTGGTGGGCGACCAGTGGAACGAGGGCGACGTGTCGTGCTCGGCCGTGCGCCGCATCGCCCTGCCCGACGCCTCCTTCGCCGTCGACGGGCTGTTCGAGACGTTCCTCGCCGTCCTGCGCGGCTTCGCCGTCGACCCCGACCGCATCGCCGCCGAGCTCCAGCGCGAGCTGCCTTTCCTGGCCACCACCAAGCTGCTCCTGGCCCTGGTCAAGCGGGGGGTCGGCAGGGAGGACGCCCACGCCGCAGTGAAGGAGCACGCCCTGGCCGCCCAAGGCGACGGCCCCGCCTTTTTGGCCCGCCTGGCCGACGACCCCCGCATCGGCTTCACCGCCCCCGAGCTCACCACCCTGGTCGGCGCCCCCATCGACCTGGCCGGCGCCGCCCCCGCCCAGGTGGCTGCCTTCGTGGCCCGGGTCGGCCAGGTGATCAAGCGCCACCCTGAGGCTGCCGCCTACGAAGGCACCGACGTCCTCTGAGGAACGAGCCCCCTTCAGTAGGGGTTGGCCATGTCCGCCGCACCCGCTGCGAGCTTGGCCTGCTCCGCCCTCGGGAACGACACCTGCTCAACGTTCCCGTCGGACACGTAGCGGCGCTCCGGGCGCTTGTCGAGCGCGTCGAGCCAGAACGCCGACCCGTAGTTCGCCTTGCCGCCGGCGTCGAGCCCGGACGAACGTATCCGGGGGATCTTGAGCGGGTCGAAGGCGGCCGAGAAGGGCGACGGGGCCGGCTCGGCGCCCACCAGGAAGATCCCGTCAAAGGTGTAGCTCTCGCCGTCCCAGCTCCCCGTGTGGGCCAGCTCCCGCTCCACCGGGGCCACTCCGAAGGGCAGCGCCATCGTCGTGACCTTCAGATCGGGGACGGCCCGGGTGGTCACCCGCACTCCCTGGACCAGCTCCTTCTGCACGTTCTCGGCGTCGGTCCGGCCCAGGTTCTGGTGGGTGAGGGTGTGGGCGCCAAGCTCGAAGCCGCGCTGGACGAGGTCCTTCAGCTCGGCGGTACCGGCTCCCGCCTCGAAGGGGTTGCCGTTCACGTACAGGGTGGCGGCCGGCCTGAACTCGGGGTGCGCCTCCGAGAACTCGAGGAGGATGCCGATGGCGGTGTCAGGGACCACGGTTCCGTCGGGGGCGAGTAGGTACTGGCTCACGGTGCTGTCGTCGAAGGTGAGGACGACCGGGGTCTTCCCGGCGGGCACGTCCATCGTCCCGGCGACGAGCTCACGGGCAAGGACGGGTCGGTAGCCGCTCTCGTAGAGGCGGAGCAGCTCGGCCCGGAAGTCGTCAGGGGTGCGGTCGTACTCGGCCTTGGGCGTCGGCGTCAGGCGGTGGTACATCAGGACCGGCACGACACCCAGCTCGTTCGCCTTGACCGACGCGGGATCCACCGGCGGTGGCCTCGCCTCGGTCTCGGGGACCGGCACCGCGTTCGGGGCGTCGGAGCTGCTCCGGCACGCGCTGAGGGCGACCATGACGGCCAGGGCCACGGCAATCGAGCTGGACCAACGCCGGAGCACCCTGCCAGTGTGGCCCAGGCCGAGTGGCTTTTGATGGCATGCCGCCCAACCCGGTGCGACGATGGCCCGGTGGTCCGACACCAAGACGTCCGGCGCATCGCCCTCTGCCTCCCTGGCGCCTACGAGCAGGAGTCCTTCGGCGGCCGTCCCTCCTGGCGCACCAGGCCTCGGATGTTCGCCTGGATCCGGAAGGATCCGGAGGCGCTGGTCGTGTGGGTCGAGTCGCCCGAGGCCAAGGACGCGCTGATCAGCGGCGAGCCCCGGAAGTTCTTCACCACCCCCCACTACGACGGGCACCCGATCGTGCTGGTCCGCCTGGAGACCGTGGATGACGAGGAGGCCACCGAGCTCATCACCGAGTCCTGGCGGCTGCGGGCGCCCGTCACCCTGGTGCGGGCCTGGGACAGCGCTGCGGCCCATGGCGGCTGAGCCCGACGCCGTGGTGATCGTCGACCACGAACCGGGATGGGTCAGGGCATACGAGGCCGCCGCCGCCGAGCTGGCCACCACCCTCGAGCCATGGGTGGTGGCCATCGAGCACATCGGGAGCACGGCGGTGCCGGGGCTGGCGGCCAAGCCGGTGATCGACATCCAGGTCGGCGTGCGCAGTCTCGACGACACCGCAGCGATCGTCGAAGCCGTGCGGTCTCTAGGCTACGAGTACGTGCCCGAGCTGGAGGCCGAGCTGCCGGAGCGCCGTTACTTCCGGCGGTGGTCGGACGGCCGCCGCACCCACCAGGTCCACCTCGTCGAGCGGGCCAACCAGGGCTGGTGGGACCGGCACGTCGCCTTCCGGGACTGGCTTAGGACCCACCCGGAGGACCGGGAGCGCTACGCCTCGCTGAAGCGGCGCCTGGCCCGGGAGCACCCGCACGACCTGGCGGGCTACACCGACGGCAAGACCGCGTTCGTGCATGCCGTCGAGCGTCAGGCCCGGCCCATCTGCCCCGGCCCGACGCCATCGTTAGCACGCCGGGGGCGCAGGTGACTCCGCCCTCGCCGTCCCCCTACGCTCCGCCCATGGACGTCCCGCTGTCGGTGAAGGGCTTCACGGCCATGCGGGTGGGCGCCGGCCTCGTGGCCGTCGTCGCTCCGTCGGTGCTGGCCCGGTTCTTCGGGCTGGCCGCCTCGGAGGCCCGCACCCCCTTCGCCGCCTCGACCAGCACCTTCTTCGGGGTGCGGGAGCTGGTGCTCGCCGCCCTCACCGTCGGGGCGGCCGGCAGCGAGCCCCGGGCGCAGCGGCGCCTGCTGGTGGCCAACGCCGCCACCGACGGGCTCGACGTCCTGGTGCTCGGGGTCAAGGCCATCCGGCGGCCGGCCCTGCGGCGGGGCCTGGCCCTCTTCGGCCCGGGCGCAGCGCTCAGCGTGGTCCTGCACCTGCGTGCGGCCCGCCGGGTGGAGGTGGGCCCGTGACCGCCAGGGAGCCCACCTACCGGGGCAAGGTGCGCGACGTCTACGACGAGGGCGACGGGACGCTCACCTTCGTGGCCTCCGACCGCATCAGCGCCTTTGACGTGGTGATGGGCGAGCCGATCCCGCACAAGGGACGGGTGCTGACGGCCATGACCGAGTTCTGGCTCACCGGGGTGCTGGCCGGGGTCTGCCCCAACCATCTGGTCAGCGTCGTCGCCGACGGCGAGCACGCCGGCCGGGCCATGGTCGTACGCCGGGCCGAGATGCTGCCCATCGAGTGCATCGTGCGGGGCCGCCTCAGCGGCTCGGCGTGGAAGGAGTACCAGCGCGACGGCACCATGCACGGCCAGCCGCTGCCCACCGGCCTGCGCCAGAGCGACCTCCTCCCCGAACCCGTGTTCACGCCCTCGACCAAGGCCGAGGTGGGCGACCACGACGAGAACATCTCCTTCGAGCGGGCCGTCGAGCTGGTCGGGGCCGAGGTGGCCGAGGAGGCCCGCCGCATCAGCCTGGAGGCCTACCGCCTTGGGGCCGAGCACGCCGCTGAGCGGGGCATCGTCATCGCCGACACCAAGTTCGAGCTGGGCTTCCTCGACGGCCGGCTGGCCCTGTGCGACGAGGTGCTGACCCCCGACTCCAGCCGCTTCTGGCCGGCCGAGGGCTGGTCGCCGGGCGAGACGCCGCCCAGCCTCGACAAGCAGCCCGTGCGCGACTTCCTCGAGGCCACCGGCTGGGACAAGGCGCCCCCGCCGCCCTCCCTCCCCGCCGAGGTGGTGGCCGCGACCACCGCCCGCTACCGGCAGGCCTACGAGCGGCTCACGGGCCGGAGCCTGGATGACTGGCCGGCGCCGCCCGTCTGATCGCCGGCTCATCGGCGCCGCCCGCCGGCCCCGGCGGGGCGGGGGCGGGCGGTGAGCGCGATCGCGCTGGTGGCGGTCAACGTCGGCCAGCCCGCGGCCCTGGCCGAGGGGGTCGTGTCGGCCATCCGCAAGTATCGGGTCGAGGCGGGCGTGTGGCTGGCGCTGTCGCAGGTGAACCTCGACGGCGACGCCCAGGCCGACCTCCGCGTCCACGGCGGCCCCGACAAGGCGGTGTACGCCTACCCGTCCGAGCACCTGGCCATCTGGCGGGCCGAGCTGGGCCAGCCGCTCGACGACGCCGCCCCCTTCGGGGAGAACCTGTCGACCGCGGGGGCCACCGAGGGCGACGTGGTTCTCGGCGAGAGGTGGGCGTGGGGTGAGGCGGTCCTCGAGGTGTGCCAGCCCCGCTGGCCGTGCCCCAAGCTCATCATCTACCGGGGCGCCGAGGTGGCCGAGCGACTGGTCGACACCGGCCGCAGCGGGTGGTACCTGCGCGTCCTCCAGCAGGGCCGGGTGCCCGTCGACGGCCCCGTTGAGGTGCTCGAACGCCCCGAGGCCCCGAGCATCCTCGAGTGCTTCCGGGCCCGCACCGACCTCCACCACGGCGACCCGGCCCGGGCCGGGGCCGTCGTCGGCACCCCCGCCCTGGCCGCCCAGTGGCGGTCGCACCTGGAAGCGGGGCTCCGGACCCGGCGTCGCTCTCGCGGTTGACCATGGACGTCGTCACAAACTGTTGACCATCGGTATGA
>JBBPYZ010000090.1:0-4258 GCA_038199465.1 Acidimicrobiales bacterium
CGCCACCCTGTTCGTGGCCCCCCGCATGGACCGGGCCACCAAGGCCTTCTTCACCGACCGCCGCCACGGCGAGCTGTGGGTGGGTCCCCGCCTGGGCCTGGAGGCCGAGGTCCTGCTGGGCGTGGCCTGTGCCCCCCTCGACGAGCTGGAGGCGGAGCTTAAGCAGGCCCTCGGGGCGCCGGTGCGGGTGCTGCGAGGCTGCGACCCCGCCGTCGACGCCGTCCTCCCCCCGGTCGAGGTCGAGCTCTCCGACGACGAGATCCACCCGGACGCCGAGCTGGCTCAGGCCCTGTCGGAGCTGCGGCTGGTGAAGGACGACTACGAGGTCGAGCGGCTGCAGGAGGCCGTTGACGCCACCGCCCGGGGTTTCGACGACGCCATCCTTGACCTGGCCACGGCCAAGCGCCGGCCCAACGGTGAGCGGTGGATCGAGGGGACGTTCTGGAGGCGGGCCCGCTCGGAGGGCAACGACGTGGGCTATGGGTCGATCGTGGCCTGCGGCCCGCACGCCTGCACCCTGCACTGGGTCGACAACTCGGGAGCGGTGCGCGACGGCGACCTGGCCCTGCTCGACATGGGCGTCGAGTCGACCGAGCTGTACACCGCTGACGTCACCCGCACCATCCCGGTCAGCGGCCGGTTCACCGACGTCCAGCGCGAGGTGTACGACGCCGTGCACCAGGCCCAGCTGGCCGCACTGGCCGAGGTGAGGCCGGGAGCCGAGTTCCTGGCCCCCCACCGGGCTGCCATGGCCGTCCTGACGGAGTGGCTCGTGGCCCGGGGCATCCTCACCAGCTCGGTCGACGACGCCCTCGACGAAGCCCACCAGTACCACCGGCGCTACACCCTCCACGGCACCAGCCACATGCTGGGCCTCGACGTGCACGACTGCGCCGCCGCCCGCAGCGAGGTCTACCGCAAGGGCACCCTGGCGGCCGGCGTCTGCCTCACCGTCGAGCCAGGCCTGTACTTCCAGCCCGACGACCTGACCGTCCCCGAGCGCTACCGGGGCATCGGAGTGCGCATCGAGGACGACGTGCTCGTCACCCCGACCGGGCGCCGCAACCTGAGCGCCGCCCTGCCCGCCCAGGCCGACGAGGTCGAGGCCTGGGTGAACGACCTCCTCCGCTGAACCCGTCGGAACCCGTCACTCAGTTGAGGTCGGGGTCGGGCGGGAAGCGGGCGAGCAGGGAGACCACGCCCGTCTGGCGCTCGACCACCCGGGTCCACAGCCTCCCCGGCTCGGGGTCGAACACGTCGCCGGGCAGGGCATCGCACACCACCCAGGCCCCTTCGTCCACCTCGTCCTCCAGCTGCAGGGCGCCCCACCCGGCGTGGCCGGCGAAGACGCGGACCCGGCTGACCTCAGCCAGCCGCTCGGGGTGCTCGTTCAGGTCGACGGTGCCGACGTCGGCGAACACCGGTGCCCAGCCGCTCGTGCGCACGGTCGAGGTCGACCGCCCGAGGCAGATGGCCGAGGACCGCTGCACGGGGCCGCCGACGAAGATCACCGAGGGCTCGGCCGCCCGGGCCTCCCAGGCCGGGAGTGGCTCGCCGACGGCCATCTCGGTGGCCCGGTTGAGGACCACCCCGAGGGCGCCCTCCTCGCCGTGCTCGATGAGCAGCACCACCGTGCGGTGGAAGCTGGGGTCGCTCATCGCCGGGCTGGCCACCAGCAGCCGGCCCCGCAGGGAGCTCATGGGCCGAGGCTACCGAGCGCCAACCGAGGGGTTCGGCTGGTCGCCCCGTCGGCCATCGCTGCTTGAGGGCCGACGGGGAGGGTGCTCCGTCGGCTACTTGGTGTTGACGGTGATCTTGGCCACGCCGACCGGGAAGTACTGGGTGAGCGCAGTGACGTTGAAGGTCTTGTTCAGCAGGTCGGCGGCCTCCTTGGTGAGGCTCACCGTGGTGCCTTCGAGGATGGCGGTGTCACCGGCGGGCTGCAGGGGCTTGAGGGTGCGGCCGTCAAGGAAGAACAACGGGGCGCTCTCGGCGGCGACCTTGCCGTTGGCGGTGACCTTGCCGGTCAGCACCGACTCCTCGGGGTCGACGACGAAGTCCGTCAGCTCGACCTTGGTTTCCCCGCCGGTCAGCGACAGGCCGCTGCCGTTGTGGTTGATCTCGCCCCGCACGTAGGGGTCGACGGAGCCGGGCGTGTAGTACGTGACGTTGCCGCCGGTGATCGGGAAGGTGGCGAGGGCGCCCTCGATCTTGGCCGAGCCGACGGGAGCGGGGGTCAGCTTCAGGCTGGTGAGGCCGGCCAGGAAGCTCGGGGCCAGGGTGACCGAGGTCGACTGGCCGCTGAGGGAGTCGATCTCGGCGACGGGCTTGGCGTCGATGTCGTCGCTGCCGCCGCAGGCGGCCAGGCCGGCGATGGCGGTGAAGGCGAGCGCGGCTGCGACAGGCTTGTGGTAACGCATGAGGATCCTCCGGGGGTAGATCCGGCGTCGGGGCCGACGCCAGGTTCCTCGCCGGGCGCTCGTTGCGGCCGGCGGGGCGACGGTCTGCCGTCGCCCCCCTTCTACGGCGCAGGCTCATCCCGCAGATGACGGAGGAACGAAAGGGACCTGCCACCCTTGTCCGACCATCCCCGTGGGAACCTGGGGTTGATGCCCCACCCTCGCCTGCGCGCCCTCGCCCTCCTCGTCGTCGCCCTGCTCCTCCTGGGTTCCTGCAGCAGCGAGGAGGCGGCCCCGCCGCCGCCGCCGGCCGGGCCGCCGCTCAGCTACGCCGCGGTGGGGGCGTCCGAGACGGTCGGCACCGGGGCCGACAAGCCCGAGACCGAGGCCTGGCCCCGGGTCCTGGCGGCCACGCTTGACGAGCGGCGCCAGGTCACCTTCACCGGCCTCGGGTACGGCGGGGCGCTGTTGTCCGACGCCCTGGTGTCGTCGGTGCCCAAGGCCGAGCAGCTGGCGCCCGACCTGGTGACGGTGTGGCTGAACGTCAACAACCTCATCGCCCAGTTCGCCATCGGCGTCGGGACCGCGGCGACCTTCGAGCAGCAGCTCGGCGAGGCCGTCCACCGCCTCCGCCGAGGAGGGAACACGACGGTTCTGGTGGCCAACACCCCGGCCCTCGACCGCCTCCCCGCCTACCTCGCCTGCCTCGAACCGGCAGGGAAGCGGTGCCTGGTGCCGACCGCCCGGGCCAGGTTCCCCCAGCCCGACGTGCTCAACGCCCAGGTCGACGCCTACAACCAGGCCACCGCCCGCGTCGCCGAGCGGGAGGGGGCCGTGGTGGTCGATCTCCACGCCGCCTCGCTAAAGGCCCGGGCCGAGGGCCGTGAGGCCTCGCTGGTGAGCAGCGACGGCTTCCACCCCTCGACCGCCGGTCACGCCGCCATCGCCGCCACCTTCAACGAGGCGGCGAAGAGGGCCGGGATCTGAGCGGACAGCCGCCGGCCGCACCTGCCCCTCTCACCGCGCTGCTAAGGATGGGCGATGAACCCGAGCTGGCAGGTGGGGTGCGACCTGTCCCCCTCGGTGGAGGAGACCGCCACCGTCACCCTGCAGGTGGCGGTAGCCGCCGCCGCCGGCCGCACCGTCGACGACCGCCTGTCTGTCACCGTCGACGGCCGGCCCCTCGACTTCCCGGCGACGACTACGACCGGATCGTGGCCCTGCGACCCAGCCGTTACTGCCCCTCGGACGCCCTCCTCGGCTTCGCCGCCGGTGAGCTCGGCGGGCGGGACTCCGACGCCGACCTGCTTCGTGAGCTGGTCGCCTGGATTGCGAACCGCGTGGTCTACGCGCCCGGTTCGAGCGGGCCCCTCGACTCGGCCGTCGACACCCTCCTGTCCGGCCAGGGCGTGTGCCGTGACTTCGCTCACCTCGCCGTCGGCCTGGCCCGGGCGCTGGGCATCCCCGCCCGTCTCGTCGCCGCCTACGCCCCGGGCCTGTCCCCCATGGACTTCCACGCCGTGGTCGAAGCCCACGTCGAGGGGGCCTGGCACGTCGTCGATCCCACCCACCTCGCCCCCCGGGCCTCACTCCTGCGCATCGCCACGGGCCGCGACGCGGCCGACACCGCCTTTGCCGACGTAGTCCGGGGGGTGGCGACACTCGAGCGGATGGAGGTGCAGGCGGTCCTCGACGGGGTGCTGCCGCAGGACGAGTGGGGCGACCTGGTGGCCCTCCCGTAGGGCCTAGACCGGGGCGGGCTCGGGCGTGGCCGGCTCGCCGGGCACGGGCTCGACCGGCGGGTAGGGGTCGCCGACGCCCGGGACCTGGTTGGGGGGGAGCGCGGTGCTGGTCGGAAC
>JBBPYZ010000091.1:0-7554 GCA_038199465.1 Acidimicrobiales bacterium
CGTCGAGGGCCGCGGGCACGGGTGTGCCGTACAGGTTGCCGAGGAACTCGTCATGCTCGAGGAAGCCGCTCCGGGCCAGGTGGGCGGCGAAGGTGGCCTGGTCGACGAAGCTGTAGGCCTCCTCGGGCTCGGTGGGACGGCGGGGCCTGGTCGTCCACGAGCGGCTGAGCCGCAGCCGGGGGTCGACGTCGAGCAGCCGACGGACCACGGTGCCCTTCCCGACCCCGCCAGGCCCGGAGAGCACCAGGATCACGGGCCGGAGCGCTCGCAGCGCTGCAGCAGAGCCTTGCGCTGGTTGGAGCCCAGGCCCTGGACCCGGCGGGACTCGGCGATCCCGACGTCGACCATCATCCTCCGGGCCTTGACCTTGCCGAGCCCGGGAAGGCTTTCGAGCACGGCCAGCACCTTCATCTTGGCCACCGTCTCGTCGTCGGACCGCTCGAACAGCTCGGGGAGGGTGATGCTGCCCATCTTCAGCCTCTCCTTCAGCTCGGCCCGCTGGCGGCGGGCGGCGGCGGCTTTCTCGAGGGCCGCAGCCCGAGCCTCAGGGGAGATTGGCGGCGGCAGCGGCATGGCTCGGGAGACTAGCGAGCAGCGCACCCGCCGGCCCGGGCCGTCGCCCAGGAACGTTCAAGCGCCGCCGGCCCGGCCAGGTCCGACGAGGTGCAGCCTTCATCCGACGAGGCGGTCGCCCTGGAGAGCGGGGAGGCGGGGGCGGGTCAGTCGGGAGCGGTGATGGCGGCGGCCACCGCGGCGGCGGCCTGGGCCCGGTCCTCGGCGCGGGTCACGGTGCGGCCGATGACCAGCAGGTCGGCACCGTGGGCGACGGCCGCCGCTGGGGTGGCCGCCCGGGCTTGGTCGTCGGTGTCGGCCCCGGGGAGGCGGATGCCGGGCACTGCGGCCCACAGGCGCGGGCCCAGGCGCTTGGCCTCGGCCACGTCAGCCGCCGCGCACACGATGCCGCCGCAGTGGCCCTCCATGGCGGCCCGCACCCGGCTGCCCAGCACGTGGGGCGGGGCGTCGGCATCGCTGGTGAGGATGGTGACGGCGAGCGCGGTGGGCGTGGCGAGGCCGGCCCCCGCCGCCCCCTCGGCCAGGCCGTCGGCCCCCGCCCGCAGCATCACGGGGCCGCCAAAGGCGTGCATGGTCAGGTAGGTGGCGCCGAGGCCGCCCAGCACCCGGGCCGCCCGACCCACCGTGGTCGGGATGTCGCACAGCTTGAGGTCGACGAACACACCGAACCCGAGGTCGGCCATGGCGACGACGGCGTCGGGGCCGGCGGCGCTGAACAGCTCGAGGCCGACCTTGACCACCCCGAACCAGGGCTGCAGCTCGGTGGCCAGTCGGGTGGCCTCGACCAGGTCGTCGACGTCGAGGACCAGCGCTAGGCGGTTGCGGACCTCGTCGGGTATCTCAGCCATGGGCCCTGCCTACCAGGGCGGCTGCGCAGGTGCGGTGGTCGGCGAGCCAGCGGTCGAGCCCGGCGAGGACCTTGGCCGTGGCCCGGGGGTCGACCAGGGTGGCGGTGCCCACCTGGACGGCGCTGGCCCCGGCCTGGAGCAGCTCGACGGCGCTGACGGCGTCGCGCACCCCGCCGACCCCGACGATGGGCAGGCCCGGGTGGGCGGCGTGCACGTCCCACACCGCCCGCACCGCGACGGCGTGGATGGCCGGCCCGGACAGCCCACCGCCGCCGTTGCCGAGGACGGGCCGCCCGAGCTCGGTGTCGAGGACCATGCCGAGGACGGTGTTGGCGAGCACCACGGCCTCGGCCCCCCCGTCGCGGGCCACGCCGGCCACCTCGACCAGCCGGTCGGTGTTCGGGCTCAGCTTGGCCCACAGGGGCAGGCCGGCGGCGGCGGCGGCGGCCTCCAGGGCGGCGGCGGTAGCCGCCGGGTCGTGAGCGAACAGGTGGCGGCCGCCCTCCAGGTTGGGGCAGCTGAGGTTCACCTCGAGGGCGGTGATGCCCGGGACGCCCGCCAGGGCGGCGGCGGCCGCGCCGTACTCGTCGGCGGTGCGGCCCCAGATGGAGGCGATCACGGTGGCGCCGGCCCGACGCAGCTTCGGCAGGTCGTGCTCGACCCACGCCGCCACGCCCGGCCCCTGCAGCCCGACGGCGTTCACCATCGCCGACCCGGCGCCGTGCAGCCGAGGTGCCGGGTTCCCGGGCCACGGCCCGGCGCTCAGCGACTTGACCACCACCCCCCCGAGGGAGGCGAGATCGACGTACGCACCGAGCTCGGCTCCATGCCCCGCCGTCCCCGACGCCGCCAGCACCGGGTTGCGCAGGCGCACCGACCCCACGCCGACCCCCATCCGGTCGGTCACCGGCTCCTCAGAGGGGACGGGGGGCGGCGGGCGCATCGGGTGTGGGCGCGCCCGAAATCCACAGCCCAGGTGCGCCTCAGAGGAGGGTCCCCTGGCCGTCGGCGTGGTGCTCCTGGAGGGTGCGCACGGCGAGGGTGGTTCGACCCCACTCGGCGATGCCGGCGGCGGCGGCCCGGGCGGCGGCCACCGTGGTCAGGCACACCACGCCGTGGATGGTGCAGGCCTTGCGGATGTGGCCGCCGTCACTCCGTGACCCGCGGCCCCGGGGGGTGTTCACCACCACCTGCACCTCGCCTTGGGCGATGAGGTCGACGGCGTCGGGTTGGCCGGTGCCGTCGCCGACCTTGGCCACAACGATCTTCACCGGCACCCCGGCCTCGTCGAGGAAGGCGGCGGTCCCCGAGGTGGCGGCGATGCTGAAACCGAGCTCGACGAAGCGCACGGCGACGCCGAGGCCGGCCTGCTTGTCCTGGTCGGCCAGAGAGAAGAAGACACAGCCCTCCGATGGCAGGCGGTCGCCGGCGGCCAGCTGGCTCTTGGCGAAGGCCAGCCCGAAGGTGGCGTCGATGCCCATCACCTCACCGGTCGAGCGCATCTCCGGGCCGAGGAGGGTGTCGACGTCGGGGAAGCGGTCGAAGGGCAGCACCGCCTCCTTCACCGAGACGTGGCCGCCGGTGACCGGCGGGCGGAGCAGGCCCTCGACCCGCAGCTCGGCCAGCGTGGCCCCGGCCATCACCCGGGCCGCCACCTTGGCCAGGGGGACGCCCGTGGCCTTGGCCACGAACGGCACGGTGCGGCTGGCCCTGGGGTTGGCCTCGATCACGAACACCTGGCCGTCCTGCACGGCGTACTGGACGTTCACCAGGCCCCGGACGTCGAGGGCCTCGGCGATGGCCGCTGTGTGCTGCTCGAGGACGGCGATGACCTGGTGGGTCAGGTCGTAGGGGGGCAGGGCGCAGGCGGAGTCGCCCGAGTGCACCCCGGCCTCCTCGACGTGTTCCATGACCCCGCCGATGAGCAGGTCCCCGGTGGCGTCGCGCACGGCGTCGACGTCCACCTCGATCGCCCCCTCCAGAAACCGGTCGATGAGCACCGGTCGGCTGGCCGACAGGCCGCCCTCGCGCCCGAGCGAGCCGAAGCGCGACAGCTCCTCCATGGCGGCCAGCAGCCCGTCGTCGTCGTAGACGATCGACATGGCCCGTCCGCCGAGCACGTAGGAGGGGCGGACCAGGGCCGGGTAGCCGATGCGGCCGACGACGGCCAGGGCCTCCTCGGCGGTGGCCGCGGTGCCGCCAGCCGGCTGGGGGATGGCCAGCCGGGTGCACAGGCTCGACCACAGCTCGCGGTCCTCGGCGGCGTCGATCGAGGCGGGGCTGGTGCCGAGGATGGGGTAGCCGGCGTCCTCGATGGCCTGGGCCAGCTTGAGGGGCGTCTGCCCACCCAGGCTGACGACGACTCCGACCAGCTCGCCCGATCGGGACTCGGCCTCGAGGACGTTGAGGACGTGCTCGAACGACAGGGGCTCGAAGTAGAGCCGGTCGGAGGTGTCGTAGTCGGTGGAGACCGTCTCGGGGTTGCAGTTCACCATCACCGTCTCGAACCCGGCGTCGGCCAGGGCGAAGCTGGCATGCACACAGCAGTAGTCGAACTCGATGCCCTGACCGATGCGGTTGGGCCCGCTGCCCAGGATCACCACCTTGCGCCGCTCGGACGGCTGGACCTCGTCCTCGTCCTCGTAGGGGGAGTAGTGGTAGGGCGTGAGAGCGGCGAACTCGGCCGCGCAGGTGTCGACCGTCTTGAACGTCGCCGTCACCCCGCAGTCCCCGCGGGCGGCTCGCACCTCGGCCTCGGGCACCGACCACAGCCAGGCCAGCTGGGCGTCGGCGAAGCCGAGCCGCTTGGCCCGCCGCCACTGCGCCCGGTCGAGGGCGGCCGGGCCCGCGAAGCCGGCCAGCACCGCCCGCTCCTCGACGATCAGCGAGATCTGGTCGAGGAACCAGGGGTCGACCCGGGTGGCCTCGGCCAGCCGCTCAACGCTGACGCCGCGACGCAGCAGGGCCTCGAGGTGGAAGGGCCGGTCGGGCGTGGCGATGGCGGCCCGGCGCAGCAGCTCGTCGTCGCCCATTTCGTCGAGAGCGGCCTCGGCCGGGTCGCAGGCCAGGCCGGCCCGGCCGTGCTCGAGGCTGGCCAGCGCCTTTTGCAGCGACTCGGGGAACGTACGGCCGATGGCCATGGCCTCGCCCACGCTCTGCATGCGGGTGCCGAGCACATCGGTCGTGCCCGGCAGCTTCTCGAAGGCCCAGCGAGGCACCTTGGTGACCACGTAGTCGATGGCGGGCTCGAAGCTGGCGGGGGTGACCCCGGTGATGTCGTTGGTGATCTCGTCCAGGGTGTAGCCCACGGCCAGCTTGGCCGCGATCTTGGCGATCGGGAACCCGGTGGCCTTGCTGGACAGGGCGCTCGATCGGCTGACCCGGGGGTTCATCTCGATGACGACCATGTCGCCGTTCTCGGGGTTCACCGCGAACTGGATGTTCGACCCGCCGGTCTCCACGCCGATGCGGCGGATGCAGGCGAAGGCGGCGTCGCGCATGTGCTGGTACTCGACGTCGGTGAGCGTCTGGGCCGGGGCCACGGTGATCGAGTCACCGGTGTGCACGCCCATCGGGTCGACGTTCTCGATCGAGCACACCACCACGCAGTTGTCGGCCAGGTCGCGCATCACCTCCAGCTCGTACTCCTTCCAGCCGGCGATGGAACGTTCCACCAGGATCTCGCTGATCGGGCTGGCAGCCAGGCCCTCTCCGGCCAGCCGGGCCAGCTCGTCGGCATCCGCGGCCATCCCCGTCCCCTTGCCGCCCAGGATGAACGAGGGGCGCACGATGATCGGGTAGCCCACCTCCTCGGCCACCACCAGCGCCTCGGCCACGGTGTGGGCGAAGCCGCTGGCCGGCACCTGGAGACCGATCTCGACCATCGCCGCCTTGAACAGCTCGCGGTCCTCGGCTGTGCGGATGGCGAGGGCCTTGGCGCCGATCAGCTCGACCCCGAAGCGCTCCAGCACGCCGTCCTCGACCAGCTCCATGGCCAGGTTCAGCGCCGTCTGGCCGCCCAGGGTGGGCAGCACGGCGTCAGGCCGCTCGCGCTCGATGATGGCCGCCAGCACGTCGCGGGTCAGGGGCTCGATGTAGGTGCGGTGGGCAAACTCGGGGTCGGTCATGATCGTGGCCGGGTTGGAGTTGGCCAGGACGACGGTGAAGCCCTCCTCCTTCAGCACCCGGCAGGCCTGGGTGCCCGAGTAGTCGAACTCGCAGGCCTGGCCGATGACGATGGGGCCCGAGCCGAGCACCAGCACCTTGTGGATGTCCGTGCGCTTGGGCACCTAGCGGCTCCCGAGCATGAGGTCGGCGAAGTCGCCGAAGAGGTAGGAGGCGTCGTGGGGCCCGGGGCCGGCCTCGGGGTGGTGCTGCACGCCAAAGGCGGGACGGTCGGTGCAGCGGATCCCCTCGACCACGCCGTCGTTCAGGTTCACGTGGGTGACCTCGGTGCCGGGCACGTCGACCACGGCAAAGCTGTGGTTCTGGCTGGTGATCTCGACGGCGCCGTCGCGCAGTCGTCGCACCGGGTGATTGCCCCCGTGGTGGCCGAAGGCCAGCTTGTAGGTGGTGCCGCCCAGGGCGGCGCCGAGCAGCTGGTGGCCCAGGCAGATGCCGAATGTTGGCACGCCCGACTCGAGCACGTGGCGCACGGCGTCCACCGCGTAGCCGAGGGTGTCGGGATCACCCGGCCCGTTGGATAGGAAGACCCCGTCGGGCTGGCGGGCCAGCACCTCCTCGGCCGGCATCGACGCCGGCACCACCTCGACGGTGGCGAACACCGAGAGGTGGCGCAGGATGGTGGCCTTGATCCCGTAGTCGTAGGCCACCACCCGCAGCGGCCCGTCGCCCACGGTGTAGGGCTCGGTGGTGGAGACGCCGGCCACCAGATCGATCCCGGCGGTGCCGGGCTCGGCCGCCGCCGCCGCCCGCAGCGTGGCCTCGTCCGCGGTGCCAAAGGCGCAGGGCATGGCCCCGGCCTGGCGGATGTGACGGGTGAGGCGGCGGGTGTCGATCCCAGCGATCCCCGGCGTGCCGGTACGCACCAAAAAGGCGCCCAGGTCCTCGTTCGAGCGCCAGCTGGAGCGCAGGCGGGCCAGGTCGCGCACGACCACGCCCCGGCACCCGGGCCGAGCGCTCTCCATGTCGGCCGGGTTCACGCCGTAGTTGCCGATGTGGGGGTAGGTGAAGGCCACCACCTGGCCGGCGTAGGACGGGTCGGTGATGATCTCCTGGTAGCCGGACATGGCCGTCGAGAACACCACCTCGCCGCCGGCCACCCCACCGGGCGGGCCGGCGCCGATGGCCTCACCCTCGAACAGGGTCCCGTCAGCCAGCAACAGCAGAGAAAGGCTCATCGCTGCGCCTCCTGGTCGAGGACCACCGGTTCGCCCCGGTGGAGGGTGTGGCGGACCCGGCCCACAAGCTCCCGGCCCGCGTAGGGGGTGTTGCGGCTGCGGCTGGCCAGGCGGGCCGGGTCCACCACCCAGCGCTCCCCGGGGTCGATGGCGCACAGGTCGGCGGTGGTGCCCTCGGCCACCAGGCCGGCCCCGGCGTCGAGGCCGAGGACGGCACCGGGCTGCCACGAGAGCAGGGCGAACAGGGTCTGGGGGGCCTCCGCCAGGTCGAGCTGGCCGAGGGTGAGGGCCATGGCCGTCTCCAGCCCCAGCATGCCCGGGGGTGCCAGGTCGAACGGCTGCTCCTTGGCCTCCTGGTCGTGGGGGGCGTGGTCGGTGGCCACGGCGTCGACCGTGCCGTCAAGCAGCCCGGCCCGCACCGCGTCGCGGTCGGCCGGCGGGCGCAGGGGCGGGTTGACCCGGAACAACGTGTCGAAGCCCTGGCACGCCTCGTCGGTCAGGGTGAGGTGGTGGGGGGTGGCCTCGCAGGTGACCCGCAGGCCCGCCGCCTTGGCCTGGCGCACCATGGCCACGCTGCGGGCGGTGGACAGGTGCTGGAGGTGGACCCGGGCCCCCGTCAGCCGGGCGAGGGCGATGTCGCGCATGACCATGACCTCCTCGGCCTCGGCAGGCTGACCGGGGACCCCCATCCTGCTCGACCATGCACCCTCGTGCATGACCCCGCCGGCGGCCAGGGCCTCGTCCTCGCAGTGCTGGGCCAGCAGGACCCCAAG
>JBBPYZ010000092.1:0-9615 GCA_038199465.1 Acidimicrobiales bacterium
ACCAGGACAACCGAGAGCACGACATCTTCGACTCCGACGACTACCTGCAGGACCACGGCGGCATGGTGGCCACCATCCGCTCGCTCACCGGTCGCCAGCCCAAGGCCTGGTTCGGCGACTCGGCCGACCCGGCCCGGCCCCGGGTCCGCTCGCTGCAGGAGGAGGCGGCCCGGGTCGTGCGCACCCGGGTGGTGAACCCCAAGTGGATCCAGGCCATGCGCCGCCACGGCTACAAAGGGGCGTTCGAGCTGGCCGCCACCGTCGACTACCTCTTCGGCTACGACGCCACGGCCCACGTCATCGAGGACTGGATGTACGAGAAGGTGACCGAGGCGTACGTAGCCGACCCCGAGGTGCGCAAGTTCCTGGAGGCGTCCAACCCGTGGGCCCTGCGGTCGATGGCCGAGAAGCTGTTGGAGGCCAATGAGCGGGGCCTGTGGGACGCCAGCCCCGGGGCGCTGGCGACCCTGCGCTCGGCCCTGCTGGAGGCCGAAGGCTGGGAGGAGGGCCGCACGTGACCCCGTACCCGTTCCTGGCCGTCGTCGGCCAGGAGGAGGCCAAGCTGGCCCTGCTCCTCACCGCTCTGGAGCCGGCCATCGGCGGGGTGCTGCTGCGGGGGGAGAAGGGCACGGCCAAGACCACCCTGGCCCGGGGCATGGCCGGGCTGCTGCCCGGAGCCGCCCGCTTCGTCGAGCTGCCGATCGGGGCCACCGAGGACCGGGTCGTCGGCTCCATCGACGTGACCGCGGCTTTGACTGGCGGCGTGGTGCAGTTCAGCCCCGGGCTACTGGCCTCGGCCCACGGGGGCGTCCTGTACGTGGACGAGGTGAACCTGCTGCCGGACCACCTGGTCGACGTCCTCCTCGACGTCGCCGCCACCGGACGCAACCGGGTGGAGCGGGAAGGGGTCTCCCACACCCACGACGCCCGGTTCGTGCTCATCGGCTCGATGAACCCGGAGGAGGGCGAGCTGCGCCCCCAGCTGCTGGATCGCTTCGGTCTGTGCGTCGACGTGGGCAGCCACCTCGACCCCGCCGTGCGGGCCGAGGCGCTGGCCGCCCGGCTCCGCTACGACGCCGACCCCGACGGCGTGGCCAGCCGGTGGGCGGCGGCGCAGAACCGGATGCGCCGCCGCCTGGCGCACGTGCTCCCCGCCCCCCTGGAGGCCGGGCTGGTGGCCCAGGTCGCCGCCCTGTGCGCCTCGCTTGGCGCCGAGGGGCTTCGGGCCGACCTCACCATCTGCCGGGCCGCCGCCGCGCTCGCCGGCTGGGAGGGACGCCCGGAGGCCACCGCCGAGGAGGTGCGCCGTGTCGCTCCTCTGGCCCTGGCCCACCGGCGCCGGCGGTCGCCCCTTGATGACCACGGCGGCGGGTCGGACGACCTGGACGAGGCGCTCGATCAGGCGCTCGGCCCCGAGCCGCCCGCCGCCGACGGCGACGACCACGCGCCTGCCGAGGCCCCCCCCGACCCCGCTGCCGGCCCGAGGGAGTCATCCCCCCTGCCTCCCGTCACCGCCGGTGAGCCCGAGCGGGTCGTTTCCCTCACCGTGGCCCGCCACGCCGCCAGCCCGCCCGGCCGCCGCTCCAGCGGCCCCGCCCCCCGGGGGCGACTGGTCGGTGACCGGCCGGTCGCGTCGGGATCGGGCGGGCCGGTGGCCGTCGCCCCGACGGCTCGCGCCGCGGCGGCCCGCCGGGCCGCCACGCCCCAGGCCGACGACGAGCCGCTGGTGCAGCCCGAGGACCTGCGGGCCCCTATCCGCGAGCAGCGGACGGGGGCGCTGGTGGTGCTGGTGGTCGACGCCTCGGGCTCGATGGGCGGTCGCATGGCCGCGGCCAAGGGGGCCGTGCTCTCGCTCCTCCTCGACGCCTACCAGCGCCGTGACCAGGTGGCCCTGGTGGCTCTCGGCGGCGGCGCCGCCGAGATCCTCCTGCGCCCCACCGGCTCGGTCGAGGTGGCCCGGGCCCGGCTCGAGCGCCTGCCCGTCGGCGGGCGCACCGACCTCTCCTCGGGTCTGCGCCTCGGGCGGTCGCTGTGCACCGAACCGGCCGGGGGGCGGGCGCCGCTGCTGGTGGTGGTCACCGACGGCCGGGCCACCACGGCACCCCACGAGCAGGACCCGGTGGCCGCCGCCGAGGCCGAGGCCGCCCTCATCCGCCGTCGCGGCATCGCCTCGGTGGTGGTCGATGTCGAGGACGGCCCGGTGCCCCTGGGCCTGGCCCTCCGCCTGGCCGATGCCCTGGGCGCCCGCCACCTCCGCCTCCCCGACCTGTCGGCCGGCGCCCTCGACGCCACCGTCCGCACCGCCCTCGGCCGCTGAGCGGCCGATCAGCCACCGCGACGGCGGTTCAGCTGGCCGCTTGTGGCGCCCGCCCCTTGCGGAGGAAGACCAGCCACGTGACCCCGCCGAGAAGCACGTAGGAGCCGAGGAAGACCCAAAGGGCCGGGATGGACCAGTCGGCGTTGGCGGCGGCAACGGAGACCTTGTCGGCCGGCGACTTGGCTGCCTTGACCAGTGCCGCCACGCCGAGGTTTGCCTGGCGCAGCACGACCTGGATGACGAACCCTCCAAAGGCGCCGATGGCCCCGGCGATGCCGATGGCCGCGGCGGCACGGCGCTTGAACTCGACCGCCGTCGCCTTGGGGTCGAGACCGTGCTCGGCGGCCTCAGCCCGGCCGATCCCGGCGAAGATCGTGGGGATCATCTTGTAGGTCGAGCCGTTGCCCATGCCGGCGAGCAGGAAGATCACCAGGTAGGAGGCGAAGAAGGTGGCGAAGCTGCGGTCGCGCACCCCGACGATGGCGGTGGCGGTGAACACGGCCATGCCGAGGAAGACGGCCAGGGTGACCTTGGCCCCACCCACCCGGTCCGAGAGCCAGCCGCCGAGCGGACGGGAGAGCGAACCGATGAGGGCGCCCATGAAGCCGAGGCCGGCCAGGTAGGTGGCGATGAACGGGTGATCGATGAGGAACTCCGGGAAGGTGTTCTTGATAACCAGGGGCAGGGCGAACGAGAAGCCGATGAACGAGCCGAAGGTGCCGATGTAGAGCAGCGACATGATCCACGTCTGCCGGTAGCGCAGCGACGCCACGTAGGAGCTGGTGTCCGCCTTGGCCTGGGTCAGGCTGTCCATGTAGAGCCAGGCGCCGACGAGGCCCACCACGAGGAAGGGCAGCCACATGAGGCCGGCGTACGACATGTGTACCTGGTGCTTGGCCATCCTCACCGCTGCGCCTGACACGCCGATGATGAGGACCAGGGGCACGAAGAGCTGGGCCGAGGCGACGCCGAGGTTGCCGCCGGCCGCGTTCAGGCCCAGGACGAAGCCCTTGCGCTTCTCGGGGTAGAAGTACGAGATGTTGGCCATCGAGGACGAGAAGTTGCCGCCGCCCAGGCCCGCGGTGGCGGCACAGAAGAGCAGGACCCACAGCTGGGTTCGGTGGTCCTGATCGGCCAGCCAGCCGCTCGGGACGACGATGGCGAGGAGCAGGGTCGGCACGAACAGCAGCGCGACGCTCGCCGTGGTCCAGGCCCTACCCCCGAAGCGGGGGATGGCGAAGGTGTAGGGGATGCGCAGGAACGATCCGATCAGGTTCGGGACGGCGGTCAGCCAGAACAGCTCGGGCACCGACAGGGCGATGCCGATGTTCCCCAGGTTGATCACCACGATCGTCCAGATCACCCAGATGCTGAACCCGATGTGCTCGGCGAACATCGACAGAATGAGGTTCTTCTTGGCGATCCGCTTCCCCGTGGTCTCCCAGAAGACCTCGTCCTCAGGATCCCAGTCGTCGATCCAACGGCCCCGCGGGCTGGAACCGAGCGTGGTGTCCCGAGGAGGCGGAGCGGTGCCGACCCGGTCAACCGTCGAGGTGCTCACGCGGCTGAACCGAGCAGTCGGGGCGCGGCGACCGAGCGGATGGCTCTCGTCGAGGTGCCGGGCCGGGCGTCAGGGGTGCCGGGGTTCATGCCCCGAGCAAAGCGGCACGGGGTGTTCGCGGCGTTGCCGGTCGATGAACACAAAGCGACAGGTGCCGCACCACTCGCCCCTGGTGAGGGCCCAGAAACGCCTAGGAGCATGCTGAAATACTCGGCTCGGCTGCCGTGAGCGATCGCGTCACCACAGGTCAGGCCTGGTGTGGCGGCGCACGCCTCGCTCTACTTCAGCGCACTCCTAGGTTCTATGGCCCCGACCGCGCCCAGCGGGCGCTGAGCTCGACCGCCAACCCCCCCGTCGCCCCGATGAGCAGGGTGGGCACCAGCAGGCCGGCGGGAATCTCGAGGGCGTAGTAGGTGCGCAGCCCGGGAACGAGCAGCGACGCCACCGCCGAGCCGGCCATGGCGGCCAGCAGGGCGATCTTCCACACCGCCCACGGCCGAGCCAGGACGGCCAGCAGCCACAGGGCGGCCACCGTGGCTGCGATGGTGGCCGCGGTCTGGCGCTGGTTCTGGGGGACGCCCGCCATCGTGGACACCAGGTAGGCGACGAAGATGGCGGCGCCGATGGCGAACCCGGCAGGTAGGGCCAGGCGGAGCACCCGGCGCAGGAAGCCCGGGCGGTGGCGCTCGCCGCTCGGCCCGAGGGCCAGGAAGAAGGCGGGGATGCCGATGGTGAAGCTGCTGATGAGGGTGAGGTGGCGGGGCAGGAACGGGATCGGGAAGCTGGCGGCGGCGGTCGCCAGCACCAGCAGGAAGGTGTAGACGTTCTTGGACACAAACAGGTTGGCCACCCGCTCGATGTTGGCGATGACCCGGCGGCCCTCGCCGAGCACGGCCGGCAGCTGGGCGAAGCGGTTGTCGAGCAGCACGAGCTGGGCCACGGCCCGGGTGGCGGCGGCGCCCGAGCCCATGGCCACGCCGATGTCGGCGTCCTTCAGGGCTAGGGCGTCGTTCACGCCGTCGCCGGTCATGGCCACGGTGTGGCCGGCTGACTGGAGGGCCTTGACGAATGAGCGCTTTTGCTGGGGCGAGACCCGCCCGAACACCGAGTGGGCGGCGACGGCCTCGGCCAGCCCCTCGGGATCCCCGGGCAGGGTGCGGGCGTCGATGGCCTCACCCACCTCGAGCCCGACCTCGGCGGCGACGTGGCCGACCGTGGCCGGGTTGTCGCCGGACAGCACCTTGATGGCCACGCCCTGCTCGGCGAAGTAGCGCAGGGTGGCCGCGGCGTCGGCCCGGACCCGCTCGGCCAGGGTGACCAGGGCGACCGCCTCGAGGTCGTCCGGGAGGCTGTCGGCGTCGAGGTCTGCCGGGGCCCGGGCCAGCAGCACCACCCGCCGGCCGGTGGCGGCGAGCTCGGAGACCTGGGCCCGGGCCGCGTGGTCGGGGGCCAGCAGCACGTCGGGCGCGCCCAGCACCCAGGTGCCCTGATCGGCAAAGGCGGTGGCCGACCACTTCCGGGCCGACGAGAAGGCGACACCGCCGGTGCGCTGCCAGCCGTCGGGGGCCGGGACGGCCTCGGCGATGGCCTTGGCTGTGGCGTTGCCCTCGGGGTCGTCGGCCACCGCGCCCAGGGCGGCCTCAGCCTCTCCGGGGGCATGCCCTCCGAGGGGGTGGAGGGCGTCGAAGGTGATGTCGCCCTCGGTCAGCGTGCCGGTCTTGTCGAGGCAGACCAAGTCGACCCGGGCCAGCCCCTCGACCGCGGGCAGCTCCTGCACCAGCACCTGGCGCCGGGCCAGCGTCACCGCCGCTAGCAGGAACGACAGGCTGGTGAGCAGCACCAGGCCCTCGGGCACCATGCCGACCAGGGCGGCGACCGTGCCGCTGAGGGCGTCGCGCCAGCCGTCGGTGGTGCGGAACTGCGACCACAGCAGCAGCGGCGTGGTGCCGACGATGACCCAGGTGGCGTAGGTCACCAGCTTGTCGATAGCCCCCTGCAGCTCGCTGGCCGTGCGGGTGAAGCGCCTGGCGTCGCTGGTGATGCGCCGGGCGTAGGCGTCCTCGCCCACCGCATCGGCGGAAAAGGCGCCGCCTCCGGCCACCACGATCGCCCCCGACAGCACCTGGTCACCCTCGGCCTTGGCCACCGGGTCGCTCTCCCCGGTGAGCATCGACTCGTCGACCTCCAGGCCGTCGGTGCGGACCAGGGCGCCGTCGGCCGGCACCTGGTCGCCGGGCCGCAGCTCGATGAGGTCATCGAGGACCACTTCGCCCACCGCCACCTCGGTTGAGGCACCGTCCCGCACGACCCGGGCCGTCGGGGCGTTGAGCACGGCCAACCGGTCGAGGGTGCGCTTGGCCCGGGTCTCCTGCACCACGCCGATCAGGATGTTGGTGACCACCACGCCGTAGAAGGCGGTGTCCTGGAAGCGCCCGGTGGTGATGGTCACCACCACCAGCACCGTCAGCAGCGCGTTGAACCGGGTGAAGACGTTCGCCCGCAGGATCTCGCCGACCGTGCGGCTGGTGCGGCTGTCGGCCTGGTTGACCCGCCCATCGGCCACCCGCTCGGCCACCTGGGCGGCGGTCAGGCCCCGAGACGGGGCCGGGGTCGCCGACGGCACCCCCGACGTGGGGTCGGTGGCCGGGGGCGGAGCGGGGGAAGCCTCGACGGAGCCGCAGCGTACGGTGTCGGCCGCACCTATCCCCGGGGGCGGCGGCCCGGTGTCAGGCGTCGGGGCTGATCTTGTCGACCACGTCGTCGCCGGGCGGGGTGGTGGCCCGGGCCGCGTCGGGATCGGAGAAGCGGGCCGCGGGGAAGGTGCCCGAGTCGACCTCGTCGTAGGTCCAGTCGGGCTGCTTGTCCAGCTGGTGCTCGTCGAGGATCGCCTTCCCCTCGGCGAAGCCGACGACGGGCAGGACGGGGAAGCGGGGCGAGCCCGGCACCCGGCCCTCGATGTGGGAGGTGAACGAGCCCGGGAACAGCTCGACCAGGCGGCCCACCACCGTCTCCTGCTGGCCGGCCAGCGGGCAGCGGGCCCGGTCGACCACCCGGCGCAGGCGGTCGTGGACCTCCTCGAGGTCGCTCGGGTCGGGCTTGCCCTCCCGGATGCGGTCGAGAGCGGCAGCCAGGCCCAGGCCCTCGGTCTTGCAGGGGGTGCACTGTCCGCACGACTCGACGGCCAGGAAGCGGGCCACGCCCGCCGCCACCGCGGCCACGTCGGTGGTGTCGTCGAGGACGATGAAGCTGGCACTGCCCAGGGCCGAACCGATGCCCTTCATGTCCTCGTAGGTGAGGGGGGTGTCGAGGTCGGCCACGGGGATGGGAGAGGTGGCCGAGCCGTTGAGCACGGCGATCACGTGGCCGCCCCGCACCCCGCCGGCCGCCTCCTCGATCAGCCATCGCAGCGTGGTGCCCAGCGCCACCTCGACGACGCCGGCTGTGTTCACCTGGCCGGTGAGGGTGGCCACCAAGGTGCCCGGCGACTCCTCGGTGCCGTGCTCGCGGAACCAGGCCGGGCCGTGCAGCACGATGCCGGGGACGTTGGCCAGGGTTTCGACGTTGTTGATGAGGGTGGGCTCGTTGACCTCGACACCCTGCTGCCAGGGGACCGAGACCCTCGGGAGGGGGGGCCGGCCCTCGACGACCTCGAGCAGACCGGTCTCCTCGCCGAACAGGTAGGACGACGGCCCCTCGACCAGCTCCAGGGCGATGCCGCCGGGCAGGTCGCTGGCCGCCACCTCGTCGATGGCGGAGCGGAGGCGGGCCACCTCCTCGGTGAACGCCTCCTTGGTGGCCACCACCACCCGGTCGGCGCCCACGGTGAGGGCGGCGATCAGGGCGCCCTCAAGCACCCGGTAGGGGTCGGCCCGCAGGATGGCATGGTCCTTCCAGGTGCCCGGCTCGCCCTCGGCCGCGTTGACGATGACGGTGAGCGGCTCGCCCGGCGGCTTGTTGGCCACCACCGACTTCCACTTCTCGCCGGTGGGGAAGCCGGCGCCGCCCCGGCCCCGCAGCCCGGAGTCGAGGAGGGTGGCCAGCACGGCGTCGCCGCCGGTGGCCCGGGCCGCGGCCAGCGCCTCGCCGCAGCCGGCGGCGATGGCCGCCGAGAGGTCGGCGACCGGCTCGAGGGGCAGGACGCGGGTGACGAGGGTCATGCCACGGTGCTACCCCCTGCCGGGCCGTAGGTCAAAGTCTGTGGCTGGTGGGGCTGCTGCTACGGTTGGGGCCATTGTGGCTACGACCCGCTCGTCCACGAAGGCCCGCGCCAAGCCGCCGAAGAAGGCAGGGCCCAAGCCGCCGAAGAAGGCCGCGCCCAAGGCGATGGCGAAGGTGGTGCGCAAGCGGCAGCCGAAGGCCCCGGTCACGGCGCGCCAGGCTCCGAGCCGCGCCCCCCGGACCGCCGCCCGTCGGCCGCGCCCGGCCCCCGCGCCGGAGCCGAAGGACCGCCTGGCTCTGCTGGGCCGGGTCACAGACGACAGCTGGGGCCTGGTCCTGCTCGTCGCCGCCGCCCTCGTCGGCTTCGGCACCTGGGTCGACCTCACCGGCCCCGCCGGCCGCGCCGCCCGGGCCGGTCTCACCGCCCTGGTGGGCTGGAGCGCCGTCGCCGTCCCGCTCGTGATGGCCGCGTGCGGGTGGGCCCTGGCCCGCAGCCGGGGCCGGGGCGTGGCCGCCCGCATCGGGCTTGGTGGGGCACTGGTGGTGCTGGGGTCGGCCGGGCTGTCCCACCTGGCCTCGGGCCGGGAGGCGGGCGCCCCGGTGAGCGAGCTGCGCACGGCCGGCGGTCTGGCCGGCGCCGGCCTCGGCGCCCCCCTGCGGGCCGCCCTGTCGGCGTGGGGCGGCAGCCTGGTCCTGCTGATCCTGCTCGCCGGCGGCGCCCTCCTCCTCACCGGCACCCCTGTGTCCTCGGCCCTCCACGGGGTGGGGGGCGCCCTTCGTCGGGTCGCCGCGGTGCGGCGCCGACCCCGCGAGGCGAAGGCTCCCGTAACCGTCTACGACCAGGAGCGCGACGGCAACGAGCCGGCGCCCAGGGCCCGGCGCACCGCCACCCTTGAGCCCGAGAAGGAGAGCCGGCCGCCGGTGGAGGTGGTGGTGGCCGAGCAGGCGCCGACCGCGGGCAGCCAGCTTTCGATCGACCTCGGGCCGGCCGCCGAGCCGGGCGCCTGGAGGCTGCCGCCGCTGTCGCTGCTCGAGCTGTCGAAGAACGAGGCGGTGGACACCGGCGAGATTGAGCGTCGGGGCCGGGTGCTGGAGGACGCCCTGGCCCAGCACGGGGTGGCCACCCGGCTGGTGAACATGACCGTCGGGCCCACCGTCACCCGCTACGAGCTGGAGCTCGGCCCCGGGGTGAAGGTGGCCCGCGTCACCAGCCTCCACAAGGACATCGCCTACGCCATGGCCGCCCCCGACGTGCGCATCCAGGCGCCGATCCCGGGCAAGTCGGCCATCGGCGTCGAGGTGCCGAACTCACGCCGCCAGATGGTGCGAGTGGGCGACGTGCTGGGCAGCGCCGAGGCCCACCGTGACGCGGCGGTGCTCACCGTGGCTCTCGGTCGCGACATCGCCGGCCGGCCCACCCTGGCCAACCTGGCCACCTTCCCCCACGTCCTCATCGCCGGCCAGACCGGGGCGGGCAAGTCGAGCGGCATCAACGTGCTGCTGGCCTCGATCCTGGCCCGGGCCACGCCCGAGCAGGTGCGCCTCATCCTCATCGACCCCAAGCGGGTCGAGCTGGGCC